>NZ_BAAANG010000031.1:0-11821 GCF_039529675.1 Microbacterium paludicola | reverse complement strand
GGACATCGCGGTCGAGGCGCTGTCGGCGGCGCAGGCCGGCGCCGTGGCGCGGCGCCTCGCCGAGCGGGGAGCCGCGGCCATCGGGCCGCTCCGGCACGACGGCGGGACCGTCGCGCTCGCCGACGTGCTGACGGCCGGGTCGGCGGAGGCCGAGTCGCTCGGTGCGCTGGGGGCCGTTGTGGGCGTGGAGGGCGGCGAGCGGGCGACGATCGATCTTGTGGCCGACGGCCCCCACGCGGTGGTCGTCGGGATGACCGGCAGCGGCAAGAGCGAACTGCTCGTGACCTTGGTCACCTCGCTCGCCGCGACGCTGCCGCCCGAACGGGTGCAGTTCCTGCTCGCCGACTTCAAGGGCGGCACCGCGTTCGCCCCGCTTGCCGCGCTCCCGCACGTGGCCGGGGTGATCACCGACCTCGACGACGGCGGTGCCCGCCGCGCCGTCGAGAGCCTGCGGGCAGAGCTGCGCTCGCGCGAGGCCGCGCTTGCCGCCGCCGGGGCGCGAGACGTCTCCGACCCCCGCGCCGACCTGCCGCGACTTGTGATCGTCGTCGACGAGTTCGCCGCCCTGCTGCAGGAGCATCCGGATCTCCACGCGCTCTTCACCGACGTCGCCGCCCGCGGGCGGGCGCTCGGCATGCACCTCGTGCTGGGCACCCAGCGCGCCGGCGGTGTGCTGCGTGACGCCCTGGTCGCGAACTGCCCGCTGCGGATCGGGCTGCGGATGTCCGAGCCCGCCGAGAGCCGCGCGCTGCTCGGCTCCGACGACGCGGCGACGCTGCCGGGCGGCGCCGAGGGACGCGGGCTCGCCTGGATTCGGCGGGCCGGGGATGCGCGGGCGCGCCTCACGCGCATCGCACTGTCGGCCCCGAGCGACGTGGCAGCCGGGGTCGAGCGCTTCGCCGGGCGGCCGACGCGGCCCGGGCCCTGGCTGCCGCCGCTGCCGCGGCGGCTCACCGCCGACGACGCCGTCGCGCTGGTGGGGGAGCCGCCGGAGGGCGCCATCCTGCTCGGCGTCGCGGACGAGCCGGCCCACCAGCGGCAGTCTCCGGTGCTGCTGAGGCCGGGCATCGATCGCGGGCTCGTGGTGGTCGGCGGCGGCGGCACGGGGCGCTCGTCACTCGCGGGGCTCGTCGCCGCCGCACGGCCGGGGGCGGTCGTGGTGCCGCGCGATGCGGAGGGCGCATGGGACGCCCTCGAGATGATCGAGCGGGTGCGGCCCGAGCTGGTCGTGATCGACGACGTCGACGCGGTGCTCGCACGCTTCCCCGTGGAGCACTCCCAGGCCGCCGCCGAGCGGATCGAGGCGGTCGTGCGCGACGCCGGCGAGAGCGGCACGACCATCGTGCTCACCGCGGCGCGGTTGACCGGCGGGGTGTCGCGCTTCGCCGACCTCCTGCCCCGGCGCGCGCTGCTCGCCGTCCCCAGCCGCGCCGAGCACTCCGCCGCGGGCGGTGACGGGGCGTCCTTCGACCCCCGCCGTCCGCCGGGTCGTGCGATGCTTGACGGCCTCGAGGTGCAGTTCATCCACGCGGCGCCACCTCCTGCGCCTGAGCCGCGGGATCCCGCGCGCTGGCAGCCGGAGGCGCCCGTCACCGCGATGGTGCTGCGCGCCGCCCGCCGCCGCGGCGAGCAGCTCACGGCGGCGTGGCCCGGTGACGTGCGCGTGATGGTGATCGACGACATCCCTCCCGGCACGCGACTCGGCGCCCTCGACCGCGCCGGGGAACGGCTCGTCCTGGTCGGCGACGGCGACGCCTGGCAGCGCCAATGGGCGCTGCTGCAGGAGCTCAAGGCCTCGGCGCCGCTCGTCGTCGGCGCCGACTGCGCGGCCGAGCTGCGCACGATCGCGGGGGAGCGCGAGCTGCCGCCGTACGCGCGCACGCGGGCATCCCGGGCCTGGCTCGTCCGCGACGGGCTCGCCCCCGAGCGCATCGTCCTGCCGTGATCCCCGCCGCGCGGTTGACACCGTCGCCGCCGCCTGGTCAGGATGACGAGGGACAGCACGCGCAGCAGCGGTCGGCGCACGGCCCTGTCGGGAGGGCGAGGCGCAATGACCACGGGCGACGACGGGACGGGCACGCTGAGCGAGCAGGACGGCGAACTGCGGCCATGGTCCCGGTCCGCCGAGGACGTGCTCGACCGCCTCGACAGCAGCGCCGCGGGCCTCACGGAGGACGAGGCGCGCCGGCGTGCGGCGGAGCACGGGCCCAACCTGCTGCCCGAGGCGAAGCGCAAGCCGGCGATCCTCCGGTTCCTGTCGCACTTCAACGACACGCTCATCTACATCCTGCTCGGCGCGGCCGCGATCAAGGCCGTGATGGCCGACTGGCTCGACTTCTGGGTGATCATGGCCGTCGCCATCATCAACGCGGTCATCGGCTACGTGCAGGAGGGCCGTGCCGAGAAGGCGCTCGCGGGTATCCGCGGCATGCTCTCCTCGACCGCGCAGGTCCGCCGCGACGGCGCATGGCGCGTGGTGCCCGCGGCAGAGCTCGTCCCCGGCGACGTCGTGCGCATCGCCCCGGGTGACAAGGTCCCGGCCGACATGCGCCTGTTCACCTCGACGCAGCTGCGCGTCGACGAGGCGGCGCTCACGGGCGAGTCGGTGCCGGCGTCGAAGGGCGTCGAAGCGGTGCCGGCGGATGCGGGGGTCGGCGACCGCCGGTCGATGGTCTTCTCCGGCACGATCGTCGCGGCCGGACAGGCGCGCGGCGTCGTCGCCGGCACGGGAGCGGGCACCGAGATCGGCAAGATCCAGGCGCTCGTCGGCGAGGCCGGATCCCTGGACACCCCGCTGGCAAAGCAGCTCGGCGACTTCGGCCGCGTGCTCACGCTCGTCATCCTCGGCATGGCGGCCGTCATGCTGCTCATCGGCCGCTTCGTGCACGAGATGGAATTCGGCGGCCTCATCTCCGCGACGATCGGATTCGCCGTGGCGGCGATCCCAGAGGGGCTACCGGCACTCGTCACCATCACGCTCGCGATCGGCGTGCAGCAGATGGCACGGCGCAAGGCGATCACCCGCAAGCTGCCCGCGGTCGAGGCGCTCGGATCCGTCACCACGGTCTGCTCGGACAAGACTGGCACCCTGACCACCAACGAGATGACGGTGCGCCGCATCGTCACGGGCGTCGCGTCATACGAGGTCGAGGGGCTCGGCTACACGCCCGAGGGCTTCATCGCCCCGGCGGTGGACGGACGGGCGCCGACGGGAGAGGACGTCACCGCGCTGCTCACGGTCGCGTCGCTCTGCAACGACGCCCACCTGGTGCCCAAGGGCGAGCACTGGCAGCTCGTCGGCGAACCGACCGAGGGCGCCCTGAAGGTCGTGGCGATCAAGGGCGGCTTCCAGAGCGCGGGGCACACGCGCCTCGCCGTGCTGCCGTTCGACTCGGCGAACAAGCTGATGGCGACCGTGAACGCCGACGCCGACGGCGCTCGGGTGCTGCTCGTGAAGGGAGCCCCCGACCGGCTGCTCGATCGCTCGAGGCGCCAGCTCGGCGCATCCGGCCCTGAGGCCCTCGACCTCGCCCACTGGCAGGGGGTGATCGACGCGCTCAGTGCCGAGGGCCTGCGGGTCCTCGCGGCAGCGCGGCAGACCGCCCCCGCGCTCGAGCAGGCCCCGGGCCTCGACGACCTGTGGGGGCTCGAGTTCCTCGGCGTGTTCGGCATCGTGGATCCGCCGCGCCCCGAGGTGATCGCCGCCATCGCCGACTGCCACACGGCAGGCATCCGCGTGAAGATGATCACGGGAGACCACGCCGGCACCGCCGCCGCCATCGCGCGCGAGGTCGGCATCGTCCGGGACGGCGACGCCCGCGTGCTGACGGGCGCCGACCTCGAGGCGATGAGCCAGGAGCAGCTGACGGCGGTCGTGCGCGACGTCGACGTGTACGCGCGGACCAGCCCCGAGCACAAGATCCGCATCGTGCGCGCCCTGCAGACCCACGGCGAGGTCGTCGCGATGACCGGCGACGGCGTCAACGACGCCCCCGCCCTCACCCGGGCGAACGTCGGCATCGCGATGGGGATCAAGGGAACGGAGGCGACGAAGGAGGCCGCCGAGATCGTCCTCGCCGACGACAACTTCGCGACCATCCGCTCGGCGATCCGCGAGGGGCGGCGGATCTACGACAACCTCCGCAAGTCGATCGTGTTCCTGCTGCCGACGAACGGCGCGCAGTCCCTCGTGATCCTCGTCGCGGTCCTCTTCGGGCTGGCGCTGCCGCTGAGTCCGGTGCAGGTGCTCTGGGTCAACATGATCACGGCGATCACGCTGTCGCTCGCCCTCGCCTACGAGCCGGCGGAGCGCGGCATCATGGAGCGCCCGCCGCGCAAGCCCGGGGGATCGATCATCTCGCTGCGGGAGCTGGCGTTCGTGCTGATCGCGTCGCTCCTCATCGGCGGCGTCGCGCTCGCCGTGTTCTACGGGGCCCTGGCTCGCGGGCACGAGCTCGACGTCGCCCGCACCGAGACCGTGCTCATGCTGGCGCTCGGGCAGCTCGCGTTCCTCTTCAACTGCCGGATCCTGTCGCACTCGAGCCTGAGCATCGACGCGCTGCGCGGCAATCCGGCGGTGTGGTGGTCGGCGATCGCGCTCATCGCGCTGCAGCTGTTCTACACCTACGTGCCGTTCATGAACGGCCTGTTCGAGTCCGCGCCGCTCTCGCCGGCCGACTGGCTGCTGCCTCTCGTGTTCGCTGTGGCGCTGTTCCTGATCCTCGAGGGCGTGAAGGCCCTCTGGCGGCGGCTGCCGGAGCGTTAAGCCGCGGCGGGCCGCCCCGGCACCTCGTCGATTGAGAAGTACACCGGGATGCCCCGGTCCCGGGCGATCGCGACATCCTGATCTGCCCCGCGCGACTCGCCGGGAAGGCGCAGCACCGCGTCGCAGTGCTGAAGCAGCCGCTCGGCGGTCGGGTACATCACCTCCGCCGCGAGGGGATCGGAAGGCCCGGTTGCGCCGGCGCTCGACCGCACGGGCAGCGCCACCCACTCGCCGATCATCGGGATGTGTCCCGCCTGGAAGACCGGCCAGGCGGCCTCCTCGAGGCGGCGCAGGTTCCGCGCCATGAGGGCGGGATCTCCGTCGGTCCCGGATGCGTACGGGCCGGCGATCAGGATGAGCATCGGTTTTGTCATGTGCGGTACGATAGCGCATGAACGTGCAAGAGTCGGAAGGAACGTGAATGCTCGCCGCCGCGCGCAAAGACCTGCTGCTTGAGCGACTCCGCCGCGACGGCCGCATCGTCGCGAAGGAGATCGCCGCGGAACTCGGGCTGTCCGAGGACAGCATCCGCCGTGACCTGCGGGAACTTGATGCCGCGGGCCTCGCCGTCCGCGTGTACGGCGGCGCGCTGCCCGCCTCTCCCGCCGTGGCCGACTACGCGACGCGCACCGCGGTCGCGCCCGACAGCAAGCGCCGCGTCGCCGCGGCGGCGGTGGCGCTCATCGAGCCGGGGGCGACCGTCATCCTCGACGGCGGAACGACGGCCCTCGCCCTCGTGGAGGCGCTTCCGCGCACTCATCCGTGCACGATCGTGACGCACAGCCCCACCGTCGCCTCCGCGCTCCTTGACCACGCCGCCGATGTCTTCCTCATCGGGGGACAGCTCTTCAAGCACTCCGCCGTCGCGTGCGGAGCGGCAGCGGTCGAGGCAGCGAGCCGGATCAGCGCCGACCTGTTCTTCCTCGGCGTGACCGGCGTGCACCCGACCGCCGCGCTGACGACCGGCGATCCGGACGAGGCCGCGATGAAGCGCGCGCTCGCCGCCCGCGCGGTCGACACGTACGTGCTCGCGAGCGACGAGAAGCTCGGCGCCGCCTCGCGCTTCCGTGTGCTCGGGCTCGACGAGGTGTCCGGAATCGTCGCGGACGCCGACCCTGAGGCCCCGATCCTCCGGGACCTCGCCGCCGCGGGGGCCGCGCTCGTTCCGGTCCGCTGACGGATCAGCGGACGAACCCCGCGTGCAGCCGGCCGCCCAGCGCCTCGAGCTCGGCCTCCGCCGCGGCGAGGAACTTCGCGGTGTCGCCTTCGAGAAGCGGATCGGTCAGTCGCGCCGTGCGATCCGGATCCCAGGCGCGCAGATACCGCGGCAGATGCTTGCCCGTCGCCAGCCACCGGCCGGCGTCGAGCAGCAGCAGCTGACCGAGCCGTTCGAACAGCAGCGCCGCGAGGAGGTGCCGCTCCAGCGGGTCGGTCGCATCGCGCAGGTCGCCGAGCACGTCGGTCACGATGTAGCGGCGCATTTCCCGCTCGTGAGGTTCCACCTGCGGGCCGGCATCCCGCACCGGGCTCCAGCGCGCCCGCAGCGACTCGAGCAGCGGGCCCGTTTGCACGGGGATTCCGTCGATCAGCATGTTGAGCAGCAGCGGCCGGTGCTCGGCGAGCCCCCGTTCCACCCAGCGGGTGAAGGCGTCCGGCGTGTAGGCGAAGACCTCGAACACCTCGTCGTCGAACTCGTAGGTCGCCGCGCGGCTGTCCTCATCCGGCCCGAACATCTCCGCGGGGCCGATCACGAGCAGGTCGACGTCGCTCGTGGGCGTGCGCTCGCCGCGCGCCGTGCTGCCCGCGAGCACCACGGCCTCGGCCTGCGGGTACTTCCGGTCGACGAACCGGCGGGCGATCTCGGCGTGATCCATGGATCGACCCTAGGGCGCCCGCGGGGCGGAGCGCGGGATCAGACGGTCGCGCGGATCAGGCCGACCTCGCGGCCGCCGCCCTGCACCCAGAAGAGCGGGTGGGCGGCGAAATCCGCGACCTCGCCGACCGGCACGGCGCCGGCGTTCGCCAGCAGCTGCAGGGCGACGAGCGGGGCTGCGCGCAGCGAGCCGTCGAGCGTCTTCAGCGCGACCGTCGTCCCGTCGGGGGCGACCATGATCTGCACGCCCTCCGCGCCGAGCTTCGAGAACACACCGAAGCGCTCGATCGCCAGGGTGTCCGACCGGCCGGGGCCGTCGACCGTCCAGGGGTTATCGCGCACCGCGCGCACGAGGGCGCCGGCGCTGCGGTGAAGGGCGAACGGCGACCGCTCCGACGAGGTGCCGAGGCGGTGGATGCCGCGGGCGAGCGCGCTCAGCGTCATCGCGTGGACCGGAGCACCGCATCCGTCGACGACCGTGGCGGCGATCTTCTCGCCCGTCAGGCGCTCGACGACCTCCCGGATGTGCACCTGCAGCGGGTGGGCCGAATCCAGGTAGCCGGACACATCCCATCCGGTCGCGACGCACGCGGTCAGCATGGCGGCGTGCTTGCCGGAGCAGTTGTGCCGGATGGCGGCCGGCTCGAGGTGCTCGCGCACCATCGCGTCCCGCGTGGCGGTGTCGCTCGGCCAGCTGGCGGGGCAGCCGAGGTGGTCCTCGGTGAGGCCGGCGGCCGAGAGCATCTCGCGGACGACGGCGGCGTGGCGGTCGGTGCCGGCGTGGCTCGCGGTAGCGAGGGCGAGCTGCTCGCCCTGTAGGGCGGCGCCGGCCGTGACGACGGCGACGGCCTGGAGGGGCTTCAGCGAGGAACGGGGAAGGATGAGCGCATCCGGGTCTCCGAGGCGCGCGACCACGTCGCCGGTCGGCGCGAGGACGAGTGCCGACCCGCCGTGGCGCGACTCCACGAACCCACCCCGCTCGACGACCGCGAGCTCCGCCGCATCCTGCACGCTGAAAGTCTGTGACACGTCCTCCAGCCTAACGACGGGGGCCGACCCCACCGTCCGGGTGGGAGACTGGCGCTATGCACGGAGAGCACCGCTATGCCCTGACCGCGACGTGGACCGGAAACCTCGGCACCGGCACCTCCGGCTACCGCGACTACTCACGCGACGTGACGCTCGAGGTGAGCGGCAAGCCCGCGCTGCTCGCGTCGTCGGACAAGCCGTTCCGGGGAGATCCGGAGCGCTGGAACCCCGAGGATCTGCTCGTGGCCGCGCTGTCCGAATGCCACCTGCTGTCGTACCTCCACGCGTGCGTGCAGGCGGGGGTCGTCGTGACGTCCTACACCGATGAGGCGACGGGCCTCCTGCGGGAGGACGGCAAGGGGAGCGCCCAGTTCGAGGAGGTCGTGCTGCACCCGCGCGTCACCGTCGCGGACGCGTCGATGGTCGAGGCCGCCGAAGCCGCGCACAAGACGGCGCACGACTGGTGCTTCATCGCCCGCTCGGTGAACTTCCCCGTGCTCCACGAACCCACGGTCACGGTCGGCTGACCCGCGAGGCATCCCGTGTGTGCGGGGCGGTCATCTCGACTCGCAAGCTCGCGCGATAACCGGGGCGGTCGCGCGATGGCCGCGGATCGGGGCTGCGTCACCACCGGTTGCTGAGCGAGCGCCGGCGAGCCGAAGCGACCGGCACGAGGCATCGCGTCTGTGCAGGTCGGTCATCTCGACTCGCAAGCTCGCTCGATAACCGGGGTGGTCGCGCGATGGCCGCGCGGGGCTGCGTCACCACCGGTTGCTGAGCGAGCGTCAGCGAGCCGAAGCGACCGGCGCGAGGCATGCCGTGTGTGCGGGGCGGTCATCTCGACTCGCAAGCTCGCTCGATAACCGGGGCGGTCGCTTGATGGCCGCGGATCGGGGCTGCGTCACCACCGGTTGCTGAGCGAGCGCCGGCGAGCCGAAGCGACCGGCACGGGTGAGGATCAGCGCCGCTCGTGCGGAAGCGCGCGCCGGATCTTCTCGATCGGCGACTGCGCGGGAGCCTCGTTGTAGGCGTCGGCGAGCTCCTGCTCCGAGAGGGCGTGGATGGCGGCCATGATCTCGTCGGTGGCCGTGCGGCGGGCCTTGCCCGAGCTGGCCGGGCCGTGGTGCGACAGGTCGAGAGGCTCCCCGAAGCGGATGGTCACGCGCTCGCGCAGCGAAGGGAACTTGGCGCCGACGGGCATGACCTTGTCGGTGCCGATCAGGCCGACGGGCACGACCGGGGCGCCGGTCTGCAGGGCGAGGAAGGCGACGCCGGTGCGGCCCTTGTAGAGGCGGCCGTCGAGCGAGCGCGTCCCCTCGGGGTACAGCGCGACGGCCGCGCCGGTCTCGAGGATCTGACGCTGCTGGTCGAGCGCGTCGAGCGCGGCCTGGCCGGCGCCGCGGCGCACGGGGATCGCTCCGGCGGCGGTGAACAGCGTCTTCGAGATCCAGCCCTTGAAGCCGGTTCCCTCGAAGTACGACGACTTAGCGAGGAAGTGGACGGGGCGCGGTGCCACGGCCACCGGGATCGCGATGGAGTCTATGAACGACAGGTGGTTGCTGGCGAAGATCACGCGCCCCTCGCGGGGGATGTTCGACTTCCCCTCGACGCGGGGCCGGTAGATCGCCCGGGCGAGCGGGGCGAGGGCACGGCGGCCGAGGGTATAGAACCAGCTGGGATTGGTCGGAACGTCACCGGCGCCCGGCGTCTCGTCGGGTTCCGGGGCCACGGCGTCCGCAGAGGTCATCATCCGAGGTTATCGCGGGATCCATGCCGACCGGGGAATGACCGCCGGGGAGCGCTCGCCGGGGATGCTCAGGACGTTCGTCAGGCTCATGCGGCAGGATGGGACGAACCCCACAACGATCGAGGTATCTCCGTGCGTCTTCGTCCTGCTGTCGTCCTGTCCGCCCTCGCGCTGAGCGCTCTCGCGCTCGCCGGCTGCTCGGGCGAGCCGGCCCCGGAGGCGACTCCGAGCGCTTCCGCACCCGCCGAGGGACTCTGCGGTGCGGCCCTCCCGGATGGCGAGGAGACCCAGGCCCTGAACATCGCGGGCGAGCCAGGGGCGTCGCCCGAGGTGGAGTTCGAGGCGCCGCTGGACATCGCCCCGCCGCTGCGCACCGTCGTGGCCGAGGGTGAGGGCGAGCCGCTCGAAGAGGGCCAGTGGGTCGAGTACAGCATGACGATCCTGGACGCGGCCACCGGCGACGTCACCTGGGTCGGCGGCTACGAGGGACGTATGGTGCCCACTCACGTCGGTGCGGCCAACGTGTGGGGCCAGATGCTCGGCTGCGCGCCGGTCGGATCGCGCGTCGCAGTCCTCGTACCCGGGAGCGCCCAGTCCGCCGCTGAGGTCTACGTGATCGACGTGAACAAGGTCGTCACCGACGTCCCGATGCGCGCGTGGGGCGAGGACCAGGCGCCCGTCGACGGCCAGCCCACCGTGGAGCTCGCCGAGGACGGCGCCCCGACCATCACGCTGCCGGACACCGAGCCGCCGGCCGAGACCGTGGTCACGACCCTGAAGAAGGGCGACGGCGCGGTCGTCGCGTCAGGGGAGAAGGTGCTGGCGCAGTACACGGGCGTCAAGTGGTCGGACGGATCCGTCTTCGACTCCAGCTGGGAGCGCAACGAGCCCGCGCCGTTCAACACGCAGGGCGTCGTCGCCGGCTTCACCAAGGCGCTCGAGGGCCAGACCGTGGGCTCGCAGGTGCTCGTCACGATGCCGCCCGCCGACGGCTACGGCGCGGCGCCCGGCCACGAGCTCGAGAAGGAGACGCTGACCTTCGTCGTGGACATCCTCGACACGGGCAAGGACATGGTCCAGCCGTGACCCCACGTCGCGTCGTCATCCTGGGATCGACTGGATCCATCGGCACCCAGGCCCTCGACGTGATCCGGGCGAACCCGGAGCGGTTCGAGGTCGTGGGCCTGTCGGCGGGGTCGAACGCCGAGGCGATGGCCGCGCAGGCCGCCGAGTTCGGCGTCGCGGACACGGCGCTCGGCGCGGTGGACGCGGAGCGGCTCGTGCGCTCGGTCGACGCGGACGTCGTGGTCAACGGCATCACCGGATCGGTCGGGCTCGGCCCGACCCTCGCCGCGCTCGAGACGGGGCGGACGCTGGCGCTCGCGAACAAGGAGTCGCTGATCGTCGGCGGCGAACTGGTGAAGCGCCTTGCGCGGCCGGGGCAGATCGTGCCTGTCGACTCGGAGCACTCCGCCCTCGCGCAGGCGCTGCGTTCGGGCACCGCCGATGAGGTGCGCCGGCTGGTGCTCACGGCCTCGGGTGGCCCGTTCCGCGGCCGTTCCCGCGAGTCGCTCGAGGCCGTCACCCCGGCCGAGGCGCTCGCGCACCCGACGTGGGACATGGGTCGCGTCGTCACGACGAACTCGGCGACGCTCGTGAACAAGGGCCTCGAGGTCATCGAGGCGCATCTGCTGTTCGACGTGCCGTATGACCGGATCGACGTGGTCGTGCATCCGCAGTCGATCGTCCACTCGATGGTCGAGTTCGTCGACGGTTCCACGATCGCGCAGGCGTCGCCGCCCGACATGCGGCTGCCGATCTCGCTCGGCCTCGACTGGCCGCACCGCGTGGCGGGCGTCGGCGCTCCGCTCGATTGGACGACGGCCTCGGCGTGGACTTTCGAGCCGCTCGACGAGGCCGCGTTCCCGGCGGTGTCGCTGGCGAAGCAGGTCGGACAGGCAGGACGCACGTATCCCGGCGTCTACAACGCGGCGAACGAGCAGGCCGTGGACGCCTTCCACGAGGGCCGGCTGCCCTTCCTCGGCATCGTCGACACGGTCCGCCGCGTGGTCGACGCGCACGACGCCCCGGCCGAGCTCACCCGCGAATCCCTCGCGGACGCGGAAGCCTGGGCCCGCCGCGAGGCGGACGCTCTTATCTCCCGCTCTGCGGAGTAGCGCAGCGCGCGTGCGCGATCGTGAGCGCCGACGCTTCGCCCCGGCGCTCACGATCGCGGGCTGTCGCTATCGCTCCATCCGTCGACGGGGGTCGCGTTTCCGAGGTGGTCGGCAGTCGCTTCGCTCCACGCTCGCTTCGCTCGCAGGAGGCCACCACCGGTTGTCGTGTGATGTATCAGGACTTCGGTGACGATTCTGCATCAGGACATCGGTGACAGTTGGTGCATCAG
>NZ_BAAANG010000030.1:0-8136 GCF_039529675.1 Microbacterium paludicola | reverse complement strand
TCACAGCCTGACCACGACACGAAGGATCACACGATCACCGATACACCACGTCCCAGGACTTGACCGGAAATGTCCACGAGATGTCTATCCGGGACATCTTCCGGGAGGATCGCGGGTCGAAGAGCGAAGGTGCAAGCGCGAGACCGAGTACAGCCACTGATGTATAGTCAGCATGTGCTGACTATTGCCGATCGACTCGATGTGATGAACCGGCTCGGCCGAGCTATGGCCGACCCGACCCGCTCTCGGATCCTCCTGACCCTCTTGACCGGCCCGAGTTATCCGGCGGTGCTGTCTCGTGATTTGGGGCTGTCCCGCTCGAACGTGTCGAACCATCTGACGTGTCTGCGCGGGTGCGGGATCGTGGTGGCTGAGCCCGAGGGCCGGCAGACCCGGTACGAGGTCGCAGACCCGCACCTCGCGCGCGCGCTGACGGCGCTGGTTGATGTGACGCTCGCGGTCGACGAGAGCGTGCCATGCATGGACCCGGACTGCGGGGTCGAGGGCTGCGTGGCGGGGGAGGTTCGGGCGTGAGCGCGGTCACGGGCTCGCAAGCCGAACACGTCGACCTCGACGACGATGATGACGATCACCGGCCGTGGTATCGGAGCCCGAGCGTTCTGATCCCGATCGCCTCCGGCGTCGCGTTCGCCGCCGGTCTGGTGTGCGAGTGGACCGGCGCGGAGACCGCGGGTCTGGTGTTGTTCTGGATCGGTCTGCTGCTGGGCGCGTACACGTTCGTGCCGGGCGCGCTGCGCAAACTGTTCACCAAGGGCAAGCTCGGTATCGGCCTGCTCATGACGATCAGCGCCACCGGGGCGGTGATCCTCGGCTACGTCGAGGAGGCCGCCGCACTCGCGTTCTTGTACTCCATCGCGGAGGCGCTGGAAGACAAGGCCATGGACCGCGCCCGCGCAGGGCTGCGGGCACTGTTGAAGCTCGTGCCCGACACCGCACTCGTCAAGGGCGGCGACGCCACCACGGAGGTGGAGGCGAAGGAGCTGCGTGTCGGCGATGTGCTCGTTGTCCGGCCGGGCGAACGGATCGCGACAGACGGCATCGTGCGTGCCGGGCGGAGCAGCCTGGACACGTCCGCGATCACAGGCGAGTCGATCCCGGTCGAGGTCGAGCCCGGCATTGACGTGTCGGCCGGGTCGATCAACACCACCGGCGTCCTCGAGGTCGAGGCCACCGCCGCTGGCACCGACAACTCGCTCACCACGATTGTGGAACTGGTCGAGCAGGCGCAGGCCGAGAAGGGCGACCGCGCCCGCCTGGCCGACCGCATCGCCCGCCCCCTCGTTCCCGGCGTGATGATCCTCGCCGTGCTGGTCGGCGTGCTCGGGTCGCTGCTGAGCGGCGACCCCGGGGTGTGGATCACCCGTGCTCTGGTCGTGCTGGTCGCAGCGTCGCCGTGTGCTCTGGCGATCGCTGTCCCGGTCACCGTCGTATCTGCCATCGGCGCCGCGTCAAAGTTCGGTGTGGTTGTGAAGTCCGGTGCCGCGTTCGAGCGATTCGGTGGCATCCGCCACCTCGCCGTCGACAAGACCGGCACTCTGACCCGCAACAAGCCCACTGTTACCCATGTCGTCACCACCGGCGCGACCCAGGATGGTGTGCTGGCATGGGCAGCGAGCCTGGAAGGCCACAGCACGCATCCCCTCGCCGCAGCGATCACCAACGCGGTTCCCGGCGCTCCGGCCGCTACAGACGTCCGCGAGACCGCCGGCCACGGCATTGTCGGCACCCTCGACGGAGCTCGTCTCGCCGTAGGGAGTCCACGTTGGCTAGACGCTGGCACGCTGGCCGACGAAGTGCAGGCGATGGAGTCCGAGGGGATGACCGTTGTCATCATCCACCGCAACGACCAGCCAGTCGGCGCGATCGGGGTGCGGGACGAGCTGCGTCCTGAGGTTCCTGAGGTCATCGCCACGCTGAACCGGCGCGGGATCGGGGTGACGATGCTCACCGGCGACAATGCCCGCACCGCCGCGGCCCTCGCCGTACAGGCCGGCATCAGCGACGTGCGCGCCGAACTGCGTCCCGAGGACAAGGCCGCCGCTGTCGCGGAAATGTCGAAGTCGCAGCCCACCGCGATGATCGGGGACGGCATCAACGACGCCCCCGCTCTCGCGGCCGCGGACCTGGGGATCGCGATGGGGGCCAAGGGCGCGGATGCTGCGATCGAGTCCGCCGACGTCGCGTTCACCGGCCACGACCTGCGTCTCATCCCGCAGGCTCTCGCTCACGCCCGTCGCGGCCGCAGCATCATCAACCAGAACGTTGTGCTGTCCATCGCGATCATCGCAATCCTGCTGCCGCTGGCGATCACCGGCATTCTGGGCCTCGCCGCCGTGGTGCTGGTGCACGAAGTCGCGGAGGTCATTGTGATCCTCAACGGGCTCCGCGCGGCGCGGCGCACGAAGGCATGACCGGTCTCGTTCATGGCCTCGCGCAGGGAAGGGCGGATGCCGTGAAAATGAATTCCGCCGGCCCTATTGGCTCGCGCGTCCGACCACGTCTATTCCTGATCGCGTGCGCCGTCGCTGCCGGGGCGGTGCTGATCGACCAGGGAACCAAAGCACTCGCCCTTTCACGGCTCAGCGAACAAGCCCGCATCCCACTCCTCGGAGACTGGCTCGGCTTGCAGCTCGCGTTCAACCCCGGCACCGTCATGTCCCTCGGATCCGGCTCAACCTGGCTGCTCACCATCATCGCGGCCGCGGCATCCGTGGCTCTGCTCATCGCCGCCACGCGCGCCCGCACCGCCGGGTGGGCGGTCGCGATTGGCCTGCTATGGGGCGGCGCGGTCGGCAACCTCCTGGACCGCCTGCTCGCCCCACCCGGATTCGGTCGCGGCCACGTCACCGACTTCCTCGCCTACGGCAACCTGTTCATCGGCAACCTTGCCGACGTCATCCTCGGTGTCGGCGTCGCCCTCGGCATACTCCTCTACGTCTCGCAGTCGAA
This sequence comes from Microbacterium paludicola, assembly GCF_039529675.1. NCBI lineage: Bacteria > Bacillati > Actinomycetota > Actinomycetes > Micrococcales > Microbacteriaceae > Microbacterium > Microbacterium paludicola. Next base: position 5,166 of record NZ_BAAANG010000030.1, on the reverse strand, counting down.
GGGCAGAAGGTCGAGTCATCAGCCCGACGAGCACAGATCGACTCCGAAAGACATCTAGAAGCATGCTCGCGGCGGCTTTCGAGGACATTCCGCCTGTCACTTCCGCGTCCTGCCGCTGCGAAGATGGACATTTCTGAGCGGTCCCTACAAACGCGAGAGGTAGGTCGTCCAGTGTCGTTCGTGAACAACTCGACCGGCGAAGAGTTCGAGGATGAAGACGAGTACCTGCGTTCGATGAAGCAGGATGACTCCTACCAGTTCTCATACGACTATGAGTACGTCGCCGACAGATTCGGCGACGGTGATGACGACGTGAAACTGGAGAACGCGAGGCTCAACGTCTCGCTGACTTGGGACGACTACTCGGCTCCGGGATACGTCGTCTCGTATACCGTCGATTCGCCGACCCCGATTCCAAACGACTGGACGGGCGACGCCGACCAGATCTTCAATGACTTGTGGCTTGCCGTTACCGCGGACCTGAGTTCGCTTGGTATCGGCTCGCAGCTGCACAAAGACTGGCCGATCTAGCCTCCTCACAGTCAGTCGTCGGTGACTGTTGCCTCACCTATCCCTGCGGTGCCCGGCCGCATGATCGCCTCGACCTCGGCGCGCTGGGCGAGCAGCGTCTCGGCTTCCGGCCGATGGAGCCAGTAACGCATGGTCGTGATGATCGGCGGCGCGGAGCGCAGCAACACGAGCGAGGTGCCCTGGGGCAGGGTGCGGATGTCTTCGACCTTCATGATCGGGACGCGGCGGATCGAGCGTTGGTTCGAGCGCAAGCCGCGCTCCCCGATGGTCACGGAGTCAGTCGTCTCGTCGCGTTCGCCGATCAGTGTGGAGATGTCCTGGAGGTGCCGTGTGTCCGTCCCGCCGCCGAGGACGATCTTGGTGATGCTCGCATCCCACATCGCGGTCGCGGCGTCGTCGCCCCAACGACCTCGCGCCTGGGCGAGCGACTGGAACACGGGCATCACCGTGAGCCCGGTGCCGCCGCCCTCCGCCATGAGGACCGGAAGCGAAGGCAGAGGCGCGAGGTTCCCGATCTCGTCGAGCGCGAGCAGCACAGGCGGATCGAGCCGCGCGCCCGGCGAGCGCGCGGCGATGCGCCGAGCCGTCTCTACGAGGTCTTCGATGAACGCCGCGACGAGCGACGAGGACGCCCCCGCTCCGGCTCCTGTCGCCAGCAGGTAAAGCGTGCCGGACCCGCGCAGGAACGCCTCGGGGTCGAACTGCTCGTCCTCGCTGGGGCTGACCGCCTCCAGCACCCGTGGGTCGGCGAGCGAGGCGAGGGAGAGCGAGACGCCCTGCCAAATGGAGTCGCGGGTGCGAGGGTCGGATTGCAGCATCCCGTCGAGCGACTCGGCCCATCCGGTCGCGGCGTGGGGGTGCGACGCGAGAATGGAGACGGCATCCGCCGCAGCCGCAGGGTCGAGCGTCCAGCGGAATAGCTCGGCGGGTTGCCGGTGATCGAGCGCCGCGGCGTGCAGAAGCGCCTGTAGCGCCGTGCGCGTCTTGCCTTCCCAGAATCCGCCGTTCTCGACAGAGGGGCCGGAGAGCCCGGTTCCCGCGGCGAGACCTGTGCCGCGGATCATCGCGGTCAGGGGCACCTCGCACCCGCGGATCGGTGACCACCGCAGACCCGCGGGCACGCCCTCGGCGAGGTGCTGGGGATCGAACACGGAGACTGGGCCGCCGTGCGACTGGCGGGCGCGGAGCGTCGCCGTGAGGTTGTCTGGCCGGGTCGAGGTCGTGATGACCGCACCGGGCGCGTCGAGGATGGTGTTGATGACGATGTTCGCGCCCTTGCCGGATCTCGGCGGGCCGATCAGCAGGATCGAGTCCTCCACGGATGTCCACACGCGCTTGCCGCGCGAAGTGCCGAGGAGGTAGCCGACCTGCTCGGGTTTCGGGTCGGTGAGCGAGGGGCGCAGGGTCTTCGCTCGACGCAGGAGGTCGCGTTCGGATGCGGCCCGCTGCACATCGCGCCCCTCGGCGATTCCCTCGATCCGGTTCGGGTCGGCCTTGGTCCGCTTGCCCAGCTCGCGCACCCATCGCCAGATGAACCACGTCGCCGTTCCGACGGCAGTGAGCAGGAGTGCGACGGTGATCCAGTAGGCGACCGGGCTGAGTGACGCGGAGCCGAGTGCCGAGCCGGGGTCATCGGGGTGGAAGACCACGCCGACTCCCGCTTCGAGACCTGCCGCAGGCTGGGGCGCAACTGTGACGAACGCAGCGATGCTCCCGGCCAAGCGCAGCGCACCGGCCAGCAGCATCGCACCGATGAGCGCGCCGAGGGCGAGGTTCGTCAGCTCGTCGCCGAACGCCCTGGCTCGCGGTGACGAACTGGTCATGCCGGGTGTCCGATGACGCAGGTGCCCGAGACGCGGCCGAGCAGGATGACCTCGTGCGTGGGGCTCAGATCGAGCAGACCCGGCTCGATCTGAGCCCTTGCCGCTCCGTCGCCGCTTGCCGCGGCGTGCCGGACGATGACCGCTACGGCCACATCCTCGCCTGGTACGAAGCCCTCGCCATTCTGGAGTGCGCGCGGGTGCGAAGGCTCCGTCGCATCCCGCGCGGAGTCGCCATCCTCGACCGAGGCCCGCGGTCCTGCGGGCGGGGACTGGTCGAGGGACACGGGGTGCAGTGGAGCGGTCACGATATCCGTGTAGACGGTGCCATCGAGTTCGTGCACCACGACGCGGACTGGGGAGCGGCGCTGCTCGATCACTTCGCTGATGATCTGCGCGAACGAGTGCCGCTGCCACGGCGGAGCGAACGTCGGCGGACCGAACAGCTTCCCGTCGACCACGACGCGCAGCGTCGCGTCCGCCTGCACGGTCATCGTCACGACCGGCAGCACGGGCGGCACGTTGGCTGAGTCCTCCTGCTCGGCGCTCTCTGAGCGAGCGCGGCGTCGCCGCGAAAGGGTGATGGACATTTCACGCTCCTCTGGCCTTCTGACCTGTCTCGTACATCGCAAGTTCGGCAGGGTGGAGCTGGTGCTGGACGACGAACGAGCGGTTCTTGATCCTCCAGAGCCCCTGCCCGGTGCCGAGGCCGGGCAGCAATCCCTGCTCAGTTCCGGTGAGTCCGAGGGCCTGCGCAGTCGCTCCGAGCTGATCGCTCTCCTGCCTGTAGATCACCCGTGTCTCGGCGTTGGCGAGCAGGGACGAGGCGAGTGCGCGCATCGCCGAGCCCTGGTCGCCTACGTTGTCGAGGTCGCTGAGCTTGTGGAAAATGAGCAGGTTGGCGATGCCGTAGTGCCGCGCGAGCCGCCACTGTGCATCCATCCGGCGCAGCAGCGCCGGATGCGACATGAGCCGCCACGCCTCGTCGTACACGACCCAGCGCGGGCCGCCCGCCGGGTCGAGCAGCGCCGACTCCATCCACGCCGACGAACACGTCATGAGCACGGAGATGAGCGTCGAGTTCTCCGCAACCCGCGACAGGTCTAGCGACACCATCGGCAGCGACGGGTCGAAGCGCACGGTGCTCGGGCCGTCGAACAGTCCCGCCAAGTCACCGGCCACGAGTCTCCGAAGCGCGTGTCCGACGAGTCGGCCGTCCTCGGCGAGCCTGCCATCGTCGTTCTCGGCGTTCGGAGCGAGGATGCGGTCGACCACCATCGGAAGGATCGGCACATCGGCCGAGCGCACCGCATCGGCGAGCGCGATGTCGACGGCGGTGTGCTCCAGCGGGGTGAGGCCGCGGTCGAGGACGGTCTCGGCGAGCGCGCCGATCAGGTCGCGTCGCCGTGAGGTGACCTGGCTCTGCCACTCGGCATCGCTGAGGCCCGAAGGCCGGTGCCCTTCATCGAGGGGATTCAGCCGCGTAGACATCCCGTGCCCCAGCATGATCGCCCGACCGCCGACCGCCTCAGCGACGGCCGTGTGCTCGCCTTTCGGATCGCCGGGGACGTACACCCTCCGACCGAATGGGATTGACCGTGTATAGAGACTCTTGGCGAGCGAGGACTTGCCGGAGCCGACGATCCCCGCGAGCACGATGTTCGGTGCGGTGATGATGCCCTGCGCGTAGAGCACCCACGGGTCGTAGACGAACGAAGCCCCGCTGTAGAGATCCTGGCCGACGAACACGCCAGCGGAGCCGAGCCCGCCCTCGGCGAGGAACGGATACGCCCCTGCCAGCGTCGCGCTTGTGTCCTGGTGGCGCGGCAGCCGAAAACGGCCGGGCGTGCGGAGTGCTGCGGGCCGCGTCTCGCCGGACGGTGGCAGGTAGGTCGTCGCCCGCCTTGCCTCGCGTTCGGCCTCCCATGTCGCCCGCGCCCGCTCCTGCTGAGCCTTGCGGTCGGCGGTCTCGATCTTGCTCGCCGCTCGCCGTCGCGCCTTCCGCGCGGCGCGGCGCTCGCCTGCCGGGTCGAGCAGGACCGCGGTGTGCAGGCGCTCGCGGTCGCCGGGGCTCATAGTGATAATCCTCGCCGGGAGCTGACCGGGAGTGCCTCGAACGGGTCGCGGGAGAACGGGTCCAACTCAGGTCGACTGGCGACAGGTGCCGGGTGCCACGCGATGTAGCTCGAATGCTGCGACGCCTGATCGACGGCGGTCTCGGCCGACTGGACGAGTTCTGCGGCCCTGCGCAGTGCGTTGGCGGCGGCCCAAGCCTCGTCAACCCCGGCCTCGCGGTCGCCGTTGTCGAGGAACGCCTTGTCCTGGTGCAGGACATGCGCCGCCGCGACCTGCTCCAACACTTGCTCCAGGGATCGCAGCGTCCCTAGCAACTCGCCGACCACCTGATATGTGTCCGCGGGATCAGCGAACGCACGGCTCGCGTGCGCGAGCGCCCGCACCGCCTCGCGGGCGTCTGCGGCGTCCTCTACAGGGTTGCTGAACGTCGGCATTTCGTCTCCCTGGCGTCTCGATCTGCCAGGAAGGTGCGCACGTTATCCCCGACGTCAGAGGTCGAGGCTACGGTCGATCCGACGACCTGTTGTGAGGAAGAGCATGAGCGCAAGCACATACCGCGGCCAACTTGAGCGCAAGCGGAAGCAGCGCATCGACGCGGAAAAGAAGGCTGGAGAGTACCGCGGGAAGGAATCGAAAAAGCGAGCTGAGTCAGCGGCAGCTCGTGCTGCGGCCAGGTTGCGTCCAATAGCGTGGTGTACGGATCGGGTGACCGTGTCGCTGCGGACGTAGCGACGGTCAC
>NZ_BAAANG010000029.1:0-13823 GCF_039529675.1 Microbacterium paludicola | reverse complement strand
GCATCCCAGACCGGCCGCGAGGCCGCCCAGACACACCACGATCCACCCTCTTCCGAGGAGCTTCTTCATGGTGTCTGTCGCCGACCTGGGGTGGGAGCCTTCCGGCTCAACCTCACCGCTTGGCGGCGACAAGGAAATACATTACGCAGATCCCACACCACCGGCAAACCACCGCCCCTCCCGGGCGTGTCGCCGCCCCGCACCGGGCCTGCGGCGCGTGGACGTTCCTTATGAGTCCCCTGTGATGGCATGGCCCCGCCCGGGTTGCCAGCGGACAATCTGTCCATGACCTCCCCCGCACCCCGCCGCGGCATGAGCCGCCGCGCGATCATCCTGCTCAGCGTCGCCGGAGCCCTCGTGCTGCTCGGCGCCGCGGCGATCGTCTTCGGCCCCGCCTTCTACCGCGACGTGATCGTCGGCGAGCAGCCGTCGGCGCCGACCGCGGCTCCGGATGCCGACGCATCCGCCGCCCCCGCCGCACCCGTCGAGGACTTCGATGGCGCCTGGCAGGCGGCGGAGGGCTCCTACGCGGGCTACCGCGTCGACGAGGTGCTCAACGGCACCGACGTCACGGTCGTCGGCCGCACCGAGGAGGTCTCGGGCGAGGTGCAGGTGCAGGACCTCGCGGTGACGGAGGCGGAGATCACCGTGGACGTCGCATCCATCGCGACCGACCAGCCAAACCGCGACTCGTACTTCCGAGACAACGCCCTCGAGGTCGGCGAGCATCCCACCGCGACCTTCCGGCTGACTGAGCCGGTCTCGACGGACGCGACCCCGGAGGCGGGAGACGCGGCGACGGTCGAGGTGGCGGGCGAGCTGACGCTGCACGGCGTCACGCGCGAGGTGACCGCCGAGGTCGACGCCTCGTTCGACGGCGCGACGGCGCCGGGTGGCCGGCAGCATCCCGATCACGTTCGTCGACTTCGACGTCGAGGCACCCGACCTCGGATTCGTCAGCGTGGAGCCCGAGGGATTCGTCGAGTTCCTGCTCGTGCTCGAGAAGTGACCGCATCCGTCCCGCTCGTGCCGGTGGTGATGTGCACCTGGCGCCGGCCCGAGTACTTCCACCGGACGCTGCGCTGCCTCGAGGCGCAGCACGGGGTGCGGGTCGAACTGCACGTGTGGAACAACAACCCCGATATCGCCGGCGAGCTCGAGCGGACGGCCGCCGGGAGCGCCGTGCCCGTGCGCTTCCACCACAGCCCCAAGAACATCGGGGGCTTCGGCCGCTTCCATCTCGCGCGCGAGCTGGCGCCGACGCATCCGTTCGTCGTGTTCATCGACGACGACCAGCTGTTCGGCGCCCACACGATCGCGACCCTGCGGCGCGAGGCGCGGCCTCGCAGCGCCACCGGGTGGTGGGCCTACCGGTTCCCGCTGCCGCCGCACTACTGGCTGCGCCTTCCCGTGCGGAAGGGCCACCGAGCGCAGTACATCGGGACGTGCGGGATGGTCATCGACTCGTCGATCTTCCAGGACGAGCGCGTGTTCGAGTGCCCGGATCGCTTCCGCTTCGTGGAGGACGTCTGGCTCAGCTACGTCGCCCAGCACCTGAAGGGCTGGACGCTTCGGCGCTCGCGGGCGACGTTCTTCTTCATCCCCGACACGAGAAACCAGTTCGCCGGCCTGATCCACGACAAGTACGAGTTCCTGCAGTACCTCACTGCGCAAGGCTGGCTTCGCCGAGGGCGGCCCCGGCTTCGCGGGCGCTAGCTGTAGTTCCCCGACACGTTGTGAACGTGTGAGCTGAGGCGAGGGCCTCCGGGACGATGTGGGTTACCACACTCACTACGTCACAACGGAGGCCCTCGTGACTCACGCTAACGCGCCCTTGACGCCGGAAGGGCGTCGTCGCCTCGCATCCGCGATCGTCGATGCCGGTTGGACGATCCGGCGGGCAGCGGAACGGTTCAACTGCTCGCCCGCGACCGCGTCGAAGTGGGCCAAACGCTACGCCGCCGGCGAGCCGCTCACCGACAGGTCGTCTCGGCCGGTGTCGTCGCCGCGTCAGTTGTCACGGCGGACGGAGCGGCGGATCATCGCGTTGCGGTTCACCCGTCGTTGGGGGCCTCACCGGATCGCGTATCACCTGCGCCTGGCTCGCTCGACGGTCGGGCGGGTCCTGGCCCGCTACGGGATGCCACTACTCAAGCACCTGGACCGGTTCACCGGGCTACCGGTCCGCAAGCCCAAGCCGATCCGTTACGAGGCGCCCCGGCCGGGCGAGCTGGTCCATGTCGACATCAAGAAGCAGGGGCGCATCCCCGAAGGCGGCGGGCACCGCGCCCTCGGCCGGGCAGCAGGCAACCGGGACCGACAGCGCGGTGTCGGCTACGCGTTTGTCCACAACGCGATCGACGACCACTCCCGGCTGGCCTACTCCGAGATCCTCGAAGACGAGCGCAAGGAGACGGCTGCAGCGTTCTGGACCAGGGCGAAGGCGTTCTTCGCCGACGCGGGCATCACGGTCACCGCGGTGATGACCGACAACGGCGCCTGCTACCGCTCACGTGCCTTCCGAGACGCGCTCGGCAACGGAGTGAAGCACCGTCGAACGCGGCCCTACCGGCCGCAGACGAACGGGAAGGTCGAACGCCTCAACCGCACCGCCGAGGACGAATGGGCATACGCCCGCTTCTACCCCAACGAAGCCGCTCGCGTCGCCGCGTTCCCGGCCTGGTTGCATCACTACAATCACCACCGACCCCGGGCGTGAGGAATGAACTGGTGACAGGTGTGGTTTAGGCCGCGAGGGCGAGCGGCTCGGCCAGCTTGGACTCGAACTCGATGGGGGTCAAGCCGCCGAGGGAGTCCTGGGCTCGTTGCCGGTGATACTTCCGCTCGATCCAGACGACGATGGGGAGCCGCAGATCCTGCCGGGTGGTCCACCGCTGCTGGTTGAGGACGTTGGTCTGCAGGAGCGACCAGAAGCTCTCCATAGCTGCGTTGTCGCCCGCGGCGCCGACTCGGCCCATCGAACCGACCATGTCGTGCCGGCGCAGTTCCCGGGCCATGGCGCGGCTTCGAAACTGGCTGCCCCTGTCGGCATGCAAGATGCATCCGGCGACATCGCCGCGGCGGGCGACGGCGTTGCGGAGTGCGTCGACCGCGAGCTTCGAGGTCATCCGGTCGCTGATCGAGTACCCCACGATCCGGTTTGAGAAGACGTCTTTGATCGCGCAGCAGTAAAGCTTGCCTTCGGTCGTCGTGCGGTGCTCGGTGATGTCGGTGAGCCAGACCCGGTTCGGGGCATCGGCCCGGAAGACGCGTTGCACGTGGTCGTCGAACACGGGTGGGCCGGCCTTCTTGCCCTTCCCGCGCCGGCGGCGTTGCGCGGAGGAGAGGATCCCAGCCTGCGAGCACAGCTTCCACGCCTTCCGGCGACTCATCCGCCACCCTGCGCGGCGTGCTTCGTCAGCGAGGTATCGGTAACCGAACGTCGGGTCGTCCTCATGCGCGTCGTGGAGGGCGTTGATCCGATACGCGCGGAGGACGTCCGCGTCGCGGATCGGGTCATTGCGCCACCGGTAGTAGGGCTGTCTTGCGAGCTTCAGGACCCGGCACGACACCGTGACGGGGATCCCCGCCTCGGCGAGCTCGGCAACGAGCGGGTACGTCATTTTGGGGAGCCACCCAGTTTCAGGTTCGCCTGCGACAGATATGCCGCTGCCTTCCTGAGGACTTCGTTCTCCTGCTCGAGGAGACGGTTACGGCGGCGCAGCTCTCGCATCTCGGCGGCCTCGTCTGCCGTCTGACCGGGACGCTTGCCTTCCTCGACATCTGCTTGGCGGAGCCAGTTCTGCAGCGTCGCCTCGCTGACTCCGAAGTCAGTGGCGATCTGCTTGATGGTGACGCCGCTCTCACGGCGGCGGGCGACCGCGACGACGTCTTCGCGGAACTCTCTCGGATAGGGACCGGGCATGATGACATCCTTCCCGCCAGCGCCTCCCGGCACTAACGATCAGTTGTCACCGATCCGTTCCTCACGCCCATCACCCCCGATGCTCGTCGCGCGACGATCGCGGTCGCGGTCATGGTGCTCGTGCTGCTCGTGCCGGGCCCGCTCGCGATGCTTGGTGCCATGATCGCCGCGGGCATCGCCGGGTTGCTGTTCCTTGCGCGCACCGCGCACACCGGGGCACCCGCCAGGACTGAGGATCGATTTCCGGTGCGCCTGCACCGGGGCGTCTCGATCGGCTGCCTGATCGCGTTCGCCCTGCTGCTGGTGACCCTCCCGATCCTCGCAACAGCGACAGGAGATGCGGTACTCAGTCTGTTCGACCTCTTCTACCGTGCGGGCTCGTTCGTGTTCGGGGGCGGCCATGTCGTGCTGCCGCTCCTGCAGGCGGAGACGGTGCAGACAGGGCTCGTAGAGCCCGGCGCGTTCCTGGCCGGGTACGGAGCCGCGCAGGCGGTGCCTGGTCCGTTGTTCACGTTCTCCGCTTTCCTTGGCGCGGTCACGACGAGCGGCCCCTCGGGGGCGCTCGGAGCATCGATCGCCCTCGTCGCGATCTTCCTCCCCTCGGCCCTCCTCATCATCGGCGTACTGCCGCTCTGGAATCGGCTGCGCCGAGCCCCGAGGGTGCAGCGAGCGCTGAAGGGCGTGAATGCGGGAGTCGTCGGCCTGCTCGCGGCGGCCCTGTACGATCCGGTGTTCACCGAGGGCGTCACCGGACCGCACTCTCTCGTAATCGTCGCAGTGGCATTCGTCGCACTGACCGCGTGGAAGGCTCCCGCCTGGGCGGTGGTGCTGGGAGCTGCTGGGCTGGGGGCGCTGCTGCTCTGAACCACGCCCTCGGCCGAGACCGAAGCATGCTGAGGCAAGGCCCGCCTGCGATGCGCCGACGCCCGCGATCTGGGAAGCTTGCAGCGTGAGACGAGTTTCTGCCGCAGCCAAGGCGTATCCGCTGGTGTTCGCGAGCCTGCTGATCGCGATGGTCGGCCTGATCCTGCTCACCACCCCTGCCCGAGAAACCGCCCCGTGGCTCGTCGGCGCGTATGCGCTGGCGATCGCAGCGTGGGAGGCGGTCGGCATGATCCGCCAGCTCCTCAAAGGCCACGCCGGGCTCGACATCCTCGCGGTCACCGCGATCACTGCGGCTGTGCTCGTCGGTGAGCCGTGGGCCGCGCTCGTGGTCGTGCTCATGCTCACCGGCGGCGCGGCCCTCGAAGACTACGCTGAGAACCGCTCCAAGCGCGAGCTCACCGCGCTGCTGCGCAAAGCCCCGCAGCAGGCCACCAGGCTGCTGCGCGACGAGGCCGCCCCGGCGGGCCGCTCAACCCTCGAGGCGGTCGCCGAGGACGTGCCGGTCGAAGCCGTCGAGGTCGGCGATCTGCTGCTTGTACGGCCCGGCGCGCTCGTACCGGTCGACGCGGTGCTCGTGTCAGAGCATGCTGTGCTCGATGAATCCTCGCTCACGGGTGAGAGCCTGCCGGTCGAGCGCGTGGCGGGCGAGCGCGTCTCCAGCGGAGTGGTGAACGGTGCGAGTGCGGTCACGATGCGGGCTGTCGCGCTCGCCTCAGACAGCGAGTACCAGCAGATCGTGCGTCTGGTCGAGCGGGCCGCGGGCAGCAAGGCGAAAGTGGTGCGGCTCGCCGATCGCTATGCGGTGCCGTTCACGGTACTCTCGCTCGTCATCGCGGGCGTTGCATGGGTGGCCAGCGGGGAGGCGGTCAGATTCGCCGAGGTGCTGGTGGTCGCAACGCCGTGCCCCCTGCTGATCGCCGCACCGGTCGCGTTCCTCGGCGGCATGAGCCGGGCTGCGCGCTTCGGGCTTATCGTGAAGGGCGGCGGCACTCTCGAACAGCTCTCGCGGGTACGCTCCGCGGCGTTCGACAAGACCGGCACCATCACGACCGGGCGGCCCGTGCTCGAACGCATCCTTGCTGAGCCCGGCTTCGACGAGATGAGCGTGCTCCGGTTCGCCGCATCGGCCGAGGTGTACTCGTCCCACGTGCTCGCAGAATCGGTCGTCGCGGCGGCCAAGCAGCACGGATATCCGCTGCTGGAAGTGCTCGGAGCCGAGGAGATCGACACCAACGGCGTCGCCGCGCAGTTCGCGTCCGACAGCACAAACGGTGCGGTGGCGACGGTACGGGTAGGCAAGCCCTCCTGGCTCCGCGAGTTCGCCCCGACCCTCGCGCTCGCCCCGCTGGAGCCCGGGGAGCTCGCGATCTACGTCGCCGTCGACGACCGCTTCGCGGGCGCGATCGTGATGCGCGACCAGACGCGGGACGAGGCTGCGCAGGCGCTCCACGAGCTGCACGGGCTCGGGATCGAACGCACGCTCATGGTCACCGGCGACGTGGCGACCACTGCCGAGCCGATCGCCGCGAGCCTCGGCATCGACGAGGTGCACGCCGAGTGCCGGCCCTCCGACAAAGTACGCATCGTGAGCACGGTGCAGCCCAGGCCGCTCATCATGGTCGGCGACGGCCTCAACGACGCCCCGGTGCTCGCCGCTGCCGATATCGGTTTCGCGATGGGGGCTCGGGGCGCGACCGCCGCGAGCGAGTCCGCCGACATTGTGAACCGGTACGACACCCTCGCTTCCCTCCCCCTGGCGGTACGCGTGGGAAAGGACACGGTGCGGATCGCTCTCCAGAGCATCTGGCTCGGCATCATCATCAGCGTGGGTCTCATGCTCGTCGCAGCGTTCGGGTTCCTTCCCGCGTTGATCGGGGCCTGGCTCCAAGAAGTCGTCGACCTCGTCGCGATCCTGGGCGCGCTGCGCGCCGTCGGCCCGCGCGCCGAGCGCAAACTCAAGGCGTCGCGAGCCAACGCAGACGGCGCACAGCGCACACCGCTGACAGGCCGAGAGAGCCAGCGAACCCACTGAGAATTGCTATGGAGGCACCGAGCCATGGCTAGAAAAGCAGCACCCCAAGCCCATCCCGGCGAACCTCACGACCGGGGCACCGGCCAGCGACTCAACTGGCTGCGCGCCGGGGTACTGGGAGCGAACGACGGCATCGTCTCGACCGCTGGCGTCGTGATCGGTGTCGCAGCGGCGACCCCGAACAACGTTCTCGCGATCGCCACGGCAGGAATCGCCGCAGTGGTCGCTGGCGCATTCTCGATGGCCGGAGGCGAGTACGTTTCGGTGAGCACCCAGCGCGATACCGAGAAGGCGCTGATCGCCAAGGAGAAATGCGAACTCGAGACCATACCTCAGGAAGAACTCGAAGAACTCGCCGGCTTCTACCGTCAGCGTGGGCTCTCGGACGACCTCGCGCATCAGGTCGCGGTCGAGCTCACCGCGAAGGACGCCCTCGCAGCCCATGCAGAGGTTGAACTTGGAATCGACCCCGAAGAGTTCACCAGCCCCTGGGCGGCGGCTGTCTCGTCATTCGTCTCGTTCGCGCTGGGAGCGCTCATCCCGCTCGTAATGATCCTTTTGCCATTCGACGAGAATCGCGTCTGGATCGCCGCGGTTGCAGTGGTGATCGGCTTGTTCCTCACCGGCTGGATCAGCGCCGCCCTCGGCGGGGCCCCGCGCGGCCGGGCCATCCTCCGGAACGTGGTGATGGGCTCAGCGACGATGATTGCGACTTACCTCATCGGCCTGCTCTTCGGCGTCGCTGTTGGCTGAGCGGAGACGACCGCTGAACCCAGCTGACCGTGAAGGTGGCGTTCACCCATGACTTATGTAATCGCCCAGCCCTGTGTAGACGTCAAGGACAAGGCCTGCGTTGAAGAGTGCCCGGTGGACTGCATCTATGAAGGCGAGCGGTCGCTCTACATTCACCCGGACGAGTGTGTGGACTGCGGGGCCTGCGAGCCCGTCTGTCCGGTTGAAGCCATGTATTAGGAGGATGACACCCCCGATCAATGGGCGGAGTACTACAGAGTGAATGTCGAGTTCTTTGACGAACTGGGTTCACCGGGTGGCGCCGTCAAACTCGGCAACACCGGCAGGGATCATCCATTGGTTGCGGCATTGCCCCCGCAAAATCAAGACGCCAGCCTCTAACTGGCGAATCGACATGGAACTGTTCGGACAGGCGCTCGGACTGGGCACGATCGGCCTGGTGGCAGGTGTCCTGGGGGCGGTGATCGCGGCTCTCGCGACGCGTGGCCAGACCTCCACACTCACCAGTTATGTACAACACTTCGCCGCAGGCTTGATCATCGCCGCGGCAACACTGGATCTGCTCCCGGAGGCGCTCCACCTGGGTGGCGGCTGGCCGCTGATCATCGGCTTCGTGCTAGGCACTGCGTTCATGCTGGCGCTGCGCGCGCTCCTCACCCGGTTCGGCCACGGCCATTCCCACGGCGACGAGCACGGGCACGGGCACGGGCACGGGCACGGGCACGGGCACGGTGATAGTCAGACCAAGGAGGTCACGGGTGTGAATCTCCGCCTCGTCGTCGCCCTCGCGGTCGTTGTCTTGATCGACGGCGCCATCATCGGCATCGCCTTGTCCGCCGGCGGGGCGGCAGCCCTCTTGATCGCGATCGCGCTGTCGATCGAGCTTCTGTTCGTCGCCGCCTCCACAGCGGGATCCGCGCGCGCGGGCGGCGGCTCCCTCGGCACCGCGATCGGTGTCGGCGCCTTCGTTGCGGTCATGATGCCTATCGGCGCGGTGCTCGGCGCTGTCGTCTTCGCCGGTGTCTCAGCCCCCGTGCTGATCGCAGGCCTCGGCTTTGGTGCCGCCGCCCTGCTTTTCACCGCCGTCGCAGAGCTGTTGGTCGAAGCCTACGAAATCAAAGAGAGCACCGGCACCATCGCGATGGCAGCCGGCGGCTTCCTGCTATTTCTCATCCTCATGATGCTGATGTGACCATGCTTACGCACCCGAGGACGGGGCAAGCCGCATGCGGGCCCGGTCGCACGCCACCTTTAGCCAAGCCATGGCGATACCGGTCTATCGAGGTGTGGCTACGCGTTCGAGCCCATCAATGTCGAGAATCGTGACATCACGACGCCCGTGGAGTTCGATGACACCGGAGGCGGAGAGCGCGGCAAGGCGTCGGCTCAGAGTTTCTGGCGTGGTGCCCAGATAGGAGGCGATTTCGTACTTCGCCAACGGCAGCCACACTGTGGGCACGCCGTCTCGGATGCTGCCGGGCAGATCCAGCAAGTAGGCCGCGATGCGGGCACTGACATCGCTGGAGGTGATGGCGGCCAGCAATCGCTCGACGGAGGCGAGCCTGTCGGACAGAGTCCGCAGCATCCGCAGACCGACATCAGGGTAGTCGCGCAGCAGGGCCGAGAGGTCGGTGTGGTCGAAGACGCACATCCGGCTGTCTTCCAGCGCGACGACGAGGTCATTGGGCAGGTGGCCGGTCAGGAAGGCCCGTTCGCCCACGACATCACCGTCGGTCACCGTGCGCAGGATTTGTTCCTGGCCATTGGCCGCCGCATGGCTGACCTTGAGCTGTCCGCTGTGCATCACCAACAGACGCGACACCGACTGTCCTGGCGAATAGACCGTCTCTCCCTTGGCGACATGCACCGGGCGGACGAACTCCGCGACCCGCAACTGCTCCTCGCGGGTGAGTCCTTGGAAGATCGGCACGCGGCTGACGCACAAATCATCCACAGGCATGTGGTAAGTCTACCGGAGTCGGCATCGGCGCCGCGGGACCGGACAGCGGCAGCGGCAGCGGCAGCGGCAGCGGCAGCGGCAGCGACGCCTCGGTAGCAGGCGCGCACCGAACATGATCTATGTCAAGGAGTTCCGGGCGCCGCAAACCTATCGTGAAGGTACCAATAAGGAACACATCACGAAAGGGGTCCACAATGGCCACCTCCACCTCCACCCCCACCACCACTCACACCGTCCTGAGAGCGGAGGGATTCTCCTGCCCGTCGTGCGTGGCGAAGATCGAGAAGCAGGTCGGGCGACTCAAGGGTGTCGAGAACGTGAAGGTCCACTTCGCCTCCGCCCGCATCGAGGTCGACCATGACGCCGAGCGCATCTCCGTGGATGACCTCGTCGCCGCTATCGCCAAAGCCGGCTACAGGGCCGCACTGTCTGCCTTCTGAGGCCAACGGCCCCCGCGGGCCGCCTGCGGACATCCTTCCGACATTCCACTCTGCCGGTCTGCTGGCACGAGACCCAGAAAGGTCGTACCCGAAAGTGAACAGGCTCCAAAAATGGGTCTATGGGAACTGGTCAGTCCCCGTCGTGTCCGGCGTGCTCATCATCATCTCCTTCGCCATCCAGTGGCTGGCCGGGGGTGTCGCCAACCTCACCGTCAGCCCCCAGTGGTGGCTCGACGCCGGGGCCCACGCCACTCACGCCAGCGCGGCTTTCACCCTCGGGGATGTCTTCATGATCGCCGCGGCCGTGGTTGCCGGCTACGGGATCGTGGTGAAGGCGGTGCGCGCGCTGATCGCCAAGGTCGTCGGCATCGACCTGCTCGTGTCGGTTGCGGCTATCGGCGCGGTCATCATCGGCAACTTCTGGGAGGCCGCGGCGGTCACGTTCCTGTTCGCGATCGGCCACGCGCTGGAAGCTGCGACCCTGAACAAGACCCGCTCGGCACTGGCCGAACTCGTCGCCGTCGCCCCGGATTCCGCGATCGTTGTGCGCGATGGCGAGCAACAGGAGATCCCTGCCGGGCAAGTGAGAATGGGCGAGATCGTCCTGGTCAAGAACGGTGCGAAGGTCCCCGTGGACGGCCAGGTCGTCTCCGGCACCGGTGCCATCGACGAGGCCTCCATCACCGGCGAGTCCATCCCGGTGGAGAAAACTAAAGGCGGGCAGGTCTTCGCCGGCACCGTCTCCCGCGGCGGCTTCCTACAGGTCCTGGCCACTGGCATCGGCGCAGATACCACCTTGGCCCGCATCATCCACCGTGTGGAAGAGGCTCAGGACGCCAAGGCCAAGACCCAGGCCTTCATCGACCGGTTCTCCACGTGGTACACCCCCGCCGTCATGGTCCTGGCCCTGGTGGCCGGACTTATCAGCGGAGACGTGGTGCTGGCCCTGACCCTGTTGGTCATCGGCTGCCCGGGCGCCCTGGTGATCTCCATCCCGGTCGCCATCGTGGCGGGCATCGGCCGCGCCGCGCGCAACGGCATCCTCATCAAGGGCGGCGAGTTCCTGGAGACCTCCGCGAAGATCACGGCGGTCGCCGTGGACAAGACCGGCACCCTCACCGAGGGCAAACCGCAGCTGACCGACGTCATCATCCTGGATTCCACGCTCGACCGTACGGAGGTGTTGCGCTGGGCCGCGGCAGCTGAGGCCGGCTCCGAACACCCACTGGCCCGCCCCATCCTGGAGACCGCCCGCGAGGAGGGCGTTGCCCCGCAGGGCATCCCCGGCGCCGTCACCCCGGTCCCCGGCAAGGGCATCGTGGCGAACGTCAATGGCCGCCAGGTGCTGATCGGCAACCCGCCGCTACTGGAGCAGTACGGCATTGCCTCGGGCATCGCCGAGGCTGCGCAGGCCGCCCAGGACCTGGCCGCCGCCGGGAAAACACCTATGATCGTCGCTGTTGACGGGAGGGTGATCGGCGTCGTCGCCGTCGCGGACCAGATCCGCCAGGACGCACCGGAGATGGTCGCGCGACTGCACCGGGCCGGCGTCGAGAAGGTCGTCATGCTCACCGGTGACACCCGACTGGTGGCCGAGGCCGTCGGCAAAGCCACCGGGATCGACGAGATCCACGCCTCCCTGCTCCCTGAGGACAAGCTGGACGCTGTCACCGAGCTACAGCGCCAGGGCCACACGATCGCGATGGTCGGTGACGGCGTCAATGACGCTCCGGCTCTCGCCACCGCGAACATCGGCGTGGCGATGGGTGCGGCAGGCTCGGCCGTGGCCGTGGAGACCGCGGACATCGCCCTGATGGGCGACAACCTGCTCAAGCTGCCCGAGGCCATCGGCCTGGCCAAGCGAACCGTGAACGTGATGAAGCAGAACATCGCGATCGCCCTGATCACCGTGGTGCTGCTACTGGCCGGAGTCTTCGCCGGCGGAGTGACCATGTCGATCGGCATGCTCGTCCACGAAGCCTCCGTGCTCGTGGTGATCGCCAACGCGATGCGGCTGCTGCGAAACACCCGAGACTCCACGACGATGCCAAAGAGTGAACGCACCATCGGGACAGCTGCGGAGCAGGTGGCCGCCTGACGCCCATCCCGGGGCAATGGACCCACCCCGGACACCGGGCACCTCCAAGACTCAAAACAACGACGCGAACACCAAAATCAACACACGAAACAGAGGAGACCGACCATGAGCGAAAAGAACTTCACCCTTGGCGACAACGTCGAGCATTTCACCATCGAGGACGTGGCCAGGGATAATCCTGACTTCCGGAAGGTGCTGTGGACCGGAGAACACACCCAGATCGTGGTGATGACCATTCCGCCCGGTGGCGAGATCGGAGACGAGGTCCACGAACACACCGATCAGATCCTGACCTTCGTCTCCGGAACCGGCGAAGCCGACCTCAATGGCCACACCCACCCCATCGATGCCGGTGACCAGTGCGCGGTACCCGCCGGTGCCCAGCACAACTTCCGCAACACCGGCGACGAGCCGCTGGTGCTGTACACCATCTACAGCCCACCCGAGCACGCTACCGGCGCCGTATTCGCCACCCGGGAAGAGGCTGACGCCGCCGAAGCCGCCGGTGAGGACGAACCGCCCCGGTCCTGACCGCCACCGCCACCGCCACGAAAGACCCACCCGGGACGTCGACGACGCGCCACCCAGTCCAGATCAGAAGGAGATTCGATTCATGTCCAAGGTTTATGTCTTCACCGGCTACGGCGGACCCGAGACCCAGCAACTGATCGAGGGGCCTGTTCCAACGCCCGGGCCCGGGGAACTGGCCATCGAAGTCCGAGCCGCCGGTGTAAATCCGGCGGACTGGAAGATCCGGGAAGGCCAGCTGGGCCGTCACTGGAGCCTGCCGGCGCCGATGGGCCGTGAAGCCGCCGGCGTAGTCACTGAGGTCGGCGACGGGGTCGAGGACTTCGCCGTGGGCGACGAGGTGCTCGGCCTGGTGGCGCCCGGGCAGGGTGGAATGGCCGAGCACACACTGCTGCGCGCCTCCACGACTGTGGCCAAGCCCGAGGAGATCTCCTTCGCCGACGCGGCCACCATCCCGGTGGCCGCAGCCACGGCCTACGACGCCACCCACCAGATTGAACTCAAACCTGGCCAGACCCTGCTACTGCTCGGCGCCGGCGGCGGAGTGGGACTGATGGCGACCCAGATTGGTCGCGTGCACGAGTTCACGGTCATCGGCGTGGCCAGCGCAACCAAGCGGGAACTCGTCGAGTCGACTGGTGCCACCTTCATCGAATCCGGTCCAGGGGTGGCCGATCGGGTGCGGCAGGTGAGTGCCGACGGCCCCGACCTGATTGTTGATCTCGTCGGTGGCGATGCGCTGCGTGCTGTTGCGGACCTGGTGCCCGACCGAACCCGGATCATCTCCGCAGCGGACCCAGACACCGCCGCCGAGCTGGGCGGCCTGGCCCTGGCACGCACGGATGAGGCCATGGCCAAGATCACCGAGGTCATCCAATACGGACTGGTCGATCCCCACGTGGACGCTCAGTTCGCCCTTGATCAAGCAGATCAGGCGATTGCCGCAGTGGAGACCGGACACGCCGCTGGAAAGATCATCGTGGTGCCCTAAGGCTGGCTCCACCGACACCACCTGGGGCGTGGGTGATTAACCGGCAAATCCGAAGACGAACACATGACAACAGATAACCACCATGGGAACGACCACCTGAATCGGCCTGACTTTCGTTCCGTTCTTCAAGCAAGGATGGAACACGATGAACAGGAAGTACTCGCCGGAGATGCGTGAGCGGGCGTTGCGGATGCTCGCGGAGACGCGGCCG
>NZ_BAAANG010000028.1:3967-15179 GCF_039529675.1 Microbacterium paludicola | reverse complement strand
CTGAAACCGCGTCACGACCTCAGACTCTCAGCGCGCCGCCGAACTATTTGTCAGACACGCCCTAGGCGACCCCGAGGGCGCGCCAGGTAGCCTGGCAATCATGCCTTCCGCGCCACTCGAGAACTTCTACGCAGTCATCCCCGCGGGAGGCGTCGGCTCGAGGCTGTGGCCACTGTCCCGGGCAGAGACGCCGAAGTTCCTCCACGACCTCACGGGCTCTGGCGTCTCGCTGCTCCGCAACACGTGGGATCGGCTGCTTCCCCTGACCGGCCCGGACCGCATCACCGTGGTGACAGGCACCGCACACGAGCAGAAGGTCGGCCAGGACCTGCCCGACATCCTCGAGGGCAACGTCTTCATCGAGCCGTCGCAGCGCGAATCGGCCGCCGCGATCGGGCTGGCCGCCGCCATCCTTGAACGCCGGCACCCGGGCGTGATCATCGGTTCCTTCGCCGCCGACCACCACATCGCTCGTCAGCGGGCGTTCGAGTTCGCGGTGCAGCAGGCCGTCGCCCTCGCGCGCGCCGGATACATCTCGACGATCGGCATCGCACCGAGCGAGCCGTCCGTCGGATTCGGGTACATCCAGAAGGGCGACGAACTCGACGTCGAAGACGCGCCGATGGCCGCGATCGTGGAGCGCTTCGTCGAGAAGCCCGACCTCGACACGGCGCGCAAGTACTACGCCGACCGCAACTTCCTCTGGAACGCCGGGATGTTCATCTCCCGCGCGGACGTGCTCTTGGCCGAGCTGGCCGCCAACGAGCCCGAGCTCCACTCGGGCCTGACCGAGATCGCGGACGCCTGGGACACGGATCAGCGTGCCGAGGCCGTCGCGCGGGTGTGGCCCGGGCTGAAGAAGATCGCGATCGACTACGCCGTCGCCGAGCCCGCAGCGGCGAAGGGTCGCCTCGCCGTCGTGCCTGGACACTTCGACTGGGACGATGTCGGCGACTTCGCAAGCCTCGCCAAGCTGATCTCCGGCGGCCGACCCGATCAGATGTGCCTCCTGGGGCAGAACGACCAGGTCCATGTCGACGGCTCGACGGGCCTCATCGTGTCTCAGACAGCGCGCACCATCGCCGTGATCGGCGTCGAGGGTCTGATCGTCGTCGACACGGCCGACGCCCTGCTCGTCACCACCAGCGAGCACGCCCAGCGCGTGAAGAGCGTCGTCGGCGCCCTGCAGGAGTCGGGCCGCGACGACGTGCTCTGACGGACCCTGACAGACGTAAGGCGCCCCGGGTCATCCGGGGCGCCTTACGCATGTCGGGGTCAGCGCGATTCGGCTGCGGAGGCTGTTCAGACTCCGCGTGCTCGTTCACAGAAAACGAACCTCTCGTAGCTCCAATATCGGAAGACGGTGGCGACCGTCTGTCCGATGACGCCACCGAAGATGTTGTCGGCGAGCAGGGTTTCCCAGCCGAGGACGTAACGGGAGAAGGCCAGACAACTGAGTTGCAAACCGATCGCGACGAGATTGCACGCCATGAAGAGCGTGTACCGAGACCAGGTGTGAGGCAAGCTCCGGTCCTGGAAGG
Organism: Microbacterium paludicola; assembly: GCF_039529675.1. Taxonomy (NCBI): domain Bacteria; kingdom Bacillati; phylum Actinomycetota; class Actinomycetes; order Micrococcales; family Microbacteriaceae; genus Microbacterium; species Microbacterium paludicola. The sequence goes on along the minus strand of NZ_BAAANG010000028.1, from coordinate 13,638 downwards.
TCCAGAAGTGGTTTCCCACGTATGCCACGACAGAGGCAACCGCAATGGCGATGATCTTCGCGACCATCGGCTGCTCAAAGAGCGGCCCGCGGCCAGTGACCCAGAATACAAGGGCGTTGTAGGTGGCGAAGTCGAAGAGGAACGCCACGCCACCGATCACCAGGAAAGACAGCATGCGCACGAGTTCTGGTCGCGAGCGAGGTGTCATGGCGGGCGAGCACTTTCTCATTTGGCGGGTCGCACCGCGGTGAGGTTGAATCTTGCTCAGGCTATCCGACAGTGAAAGCCCAAGCTCGAAGGGCGCCTCGCCGGATGGACGTTTCACCCCTGATCGCAGCGATCGTCCCTTGTTACAACGAGGAGATCGCCGTCGCCAAGGTCATCGCAGACCTCCGCATAGCCGTCCCGGAGATCGTCGTGTACGTCTACGACAACGGCAGCACCGACGGCACTGTCCGCGCGGCGGCAGAAGCGGGCGCGATCGTGAGATCGGAACCTCGCCGCGGCAAGGGGAATGTGGTGCGTCGCGCTTTCGCGGACATCGAAGCGGACATATACGTTCTCATCGATGGCGACGACACCTACGATGCGTCGCCCTTGCCCGAGATGATCCGCACCCTCCGCGAGAACACGCTCGACCATGTCCTTGGCGTCCGTACTGCGCCCGCGGGTGCTCCCCCGTCGTATCGAGCCGGCCATGAACTGGGAAACCGCGGATTCAATTGGCTCGTCGGCGGGATCTTCAGCGAAGGGGTGACGGACATGCTCAGCGGCTTCCGCGTGATGTCACGCCGCTTCGTGAAGTCGTTCCCCGCGGCCTCCCGCGAGTTCGAGATCGAGACGGAGCTCACCGTCCACGTGATGAGCTTGCGCCTGCCTCAGGCCGAGGTTCCCGTGGGATTCAGAGACCGTCCCGCGGGCAGCGAAAGCAAGCTGCGCACGTACCACGACGGTTTCCGCATCCTGAACCTCGTCGCCCAGCTCGTACGGCACGAGCTTCCCCTTACGCTCTACGCGTCCATCGGTTCCGTCTTGATGCTCGCGGCCGTGATTCTCGGAATCCCGCTGGTCGCGGAGTATGTCGCGACGGGCCTCGTGCCTCGTTTGCCCACCGCTGTCCTCGCGGTCGCGCTCGGAGTCTCCGGCGTCCTGGCGTGGGTGGCCGGTTTCGTCCTCGACGGCGTGCTGAAAGCGCGGCGCGAGATCAGCCGCCTGCACTACCTCGCGCATCGCGCGCCGGCGTGAGCCTCGGCCGCTCGCTCACAAAGAACATCGCCGCCGCGGCTGCCAGCACTGCGACAGCTCCGGGGATCGCCCGGTAGACGAAGAAGTAGTGGTGCTGCGAGTGCGCGGGCAACACCTCGAGCCAGACAAGCGGAATGACCGCCACGGCAGCGAGCACACCCGCCACGCCGAGAGCTGGGAAGGCTTTACGACGCACGGCGACCACAATCACGATCGCGACGAGAAGCAGGCACGCAGCGAGAACCAGCCACGCGAACGGCACGAACGTGAGCCAGAAGTGCGCGTTCTTTCTGATGCCGCCACCTAGGCCAGCAGCGACTGCTTCTTCCCCGGAACCATCGGTCCAGAGGGCGACCTTACCGGCGATCTCGTCAAAGGTCGCGGCACCAGACAGAATGCCGATCCCCCAACGGCTCGCCCAGGTGAGCGCGTAGCCCGCAATCCAACCCACCGATGCGACCACTACCGCGACGATCGCCTGGCGGACGGGGTGCGACTCCGACCGCCGTTGGGCAACAAACGATGCGGCCGCCGAGAACGCGAACAATGCCCACGCGAGGGGTGGGTTATGTAAGAAGTCAACGAAGACAAAGACGCCACCCGCGAAAACCGATACCGCACCAACGAGGAACATGCCATGCCGGGCCGCCAGCACTCCGCCGATCGCGCAGGCGACCATGACGGCGAACTCAAGGACGTGAATCACCCCATACCCGACCTGGCCGAGAAGGTTGGTTGTAAGTGCCAGGGGAGCAACGAGCGCGAGCGGAACCCAGACGGACGTGCGACGGCGCAGAACGAAGAACAGACCCGCAACAGCGGCGATCGCGGCGGTGGCCGCGAAGATGCGCAGCGCACCGAGCCCGCCAAATGCCAAAAGCGGACGAGTGAAGACAGCGAAGCCGCCCCAATAGCGGGCGTACGTCGCCTCCACGGGCGGCGTCTCTCCGGCGAGCAGCGCCGAGATACCCGCTGCGGCTGGCTGACAGCTTCCGAGATGCGGCAACGTCAGCGCCGAACGCAACGGATTGATGCCGTCGTCACCGAGGCCGGCCGTGATGACTATGCAGTCGGTGTACGCGTCGCTACGCCCGCCGCGGGTCACCGGATCGACAGCCTCGTCCGATCCGACCCATAGTCCCGCGTCGAGATCCGATGCGAGTTGACCGACGATGCGCGCATCGGGGATCGCGTGTACTGCGGTAAGCACACCTACGAACAACAGCTGCATGAGGACGAGGCCACTCACGAGCGCGAGCATCCACGGGACGGTTCCGCGCTTACCGCGCAAAGCGGCCGCTGAGAACTCGAACGCGCGACGCATAGCAATGTCCCTCTCGGAGCGGGTGACTAGAACTCCGCGACCAGGGGAATCCCTATGTGTGAAGCGCCCTAATCTTTACACACCATTTCCACGGCCCCAAGAGACCGATTACCGCAGCGCGGGCGACTTCGGCCCCGACGACGGTGCGTACATCGCCACGCCCTCGTAGGTCCAGTTCCTGTCGCCCGAGCGGATCTTCTGTGCCTCGGTGGCGTTGGCCGTGTAGAAGTGCTTCTTGAACTTCGAGCTCCAGAACCGGTGCACCGGCACGGTTCCCTTCGAGCTCGTCGAGCTGCAGAAGCCCGTTCCCTCGAACCGCCAGTTCGGGTCGCTGGTGCGCACGCGCTCCGCTTCGGCGGCGTTGGTCGTGTAGAAGTGCGAGGCGAACTTCGACGACCAGAACCGGTAGACCGCCGTGGATCCGGTCGGGCACAGCCCGTTGACCGTCGACCAGACGCGGAAGTCGGTGCCCTCGTACCGCCAGTTCGGGTCGTTCGACTTCAGCGCCTGCGCCTCGGCCGTGCTGGCGGTGTAGAAGTGCGCATTGTCGAACTTCGGGCTCCAGAAGCGGTAGATCTGGCGGCTGTTCTTCGGGTCGGCCTTCACCGCGGCGGTGCCGCCGCCGGTCGATCCGAACCAGGCGCGGAAGTAGTTGTAGAAGTTGCGGTTGCCGTATGACGAGCACGAGTCGCCGGTGCCGAATCCGGCGGCCAGCGCGGCCGCGTTCGGCTGGTACGGCGTGTAGTAGTACAGGTTCGCCGTCGACTGGTTCTGCACGTACACGCCCGACGAGCCGCACGAGGCGTTCGGGTGGTAGCCGATCGAACGCGTGCCGCCCGGGGCGTACCAGGTGAAGTAGCTGCTCTTGCCGTAGATCTTCATCTGCCGCGCGGCGCCGTAGACCTGGTTGAAGAAGCCGTAGTACGTCTTGTCGCAGTCAGCGGTGTCGGGGCATCCCATGCCCATGGCGATCGTGAAGCGCCAGTCGCTCGGCCACGTGTGCGTGATCAGCCCCTGCTCCTTCTGCAGCATCACCAGCAGCACCTGCGGGTTGATCCCGCACGCCTGCGCCACCTTGTAGATGATGCGCGCGGCGGTCTCGCTGGATGCTCCCGTGTACCGCGAGCAGTAGGCGTCGGCGGCGCGCGTCGGCGTCGTCTGCTTGAACTGCTCGAGGCAGGTGTAGCCCGACTGGCACGCGGCGACCTTGCCGTCGATGAAGCTGCGGATGCTCGCCTCCGACATCGTGGCCTTGTTCGTGAACACCCCATCGCTGACGATGTTTCCCGCGGTGAAGCCGACGACCGGCGCCGCGCGGACGATCGACTGCGCCGACCGCACGAGCTCGAACCGCGATCCGGATGCGCCATCCACGGATCCCGGTGACGCTCCCGACCCGGGGTACGGGGTGTTGCCGGGATCGGCCACATCCAGGGTCACGTCGCCGGCCTTGTCAGCCTCGGGAAGCGTGTCGGCGCCGGGAAGGGTCTCGTCGCGCTCGAGCGGCACGGTCGCCACCGGCGGCGGCGTCACCTCCTCCTGGTCCTCGGCGACGGCGGCCTGAATCGGCACCAGAGACAGGACGAGCGCAAGCGCGGCACCGAAGGTGAGGGCGGCGCGAGCCTTTCGCGAGGACGCAGCAGGATGGACGCGGGGGGAGACACGCATGGATTCAGTGTGTCAGAACCGCCGCTTCCGGCCAGGATCTCCTGCCGTTATGCGGGGTGAAATCCGTCAGTACTTGGCGAAGACCTGCGTGAAATAGCCGTCGTGATAGCCGATGCCGATGTGGGTGAAGTCGCCCAGGATGTTCGCGCGATGGCCGGGCGAATTCATCCACCCGTCGAAGACGACATCCCCGACCGCGTAGCCCATCGCCACGTTCTCGGCGGCGCCCTTCCAGCCCTGCGGCAGCTGGCTGACCATGTTCGGGTCGTGCGACATCCGCCCCGCGGCCGCCTGCTGCTCCGACCATGCCTGCGCCTGCTCGGTGAGGCGCTCGTTCAGCACCAGCGCGGGCTTTCCGTTGTCGGCGCGCGCCTTGTTCGTGTCCGCAAGGATGCGGGCGATGTCGGCGTTCGGCGGCGCCATCGGCGTGCCCGACAGCCCCGTGGTGAGCGGCGGCGACGCCGGGCCGGATGCCGGCGAATACAGCGCCACGCCCTCGTACGACCAGTTGCGGTCGCCGGCGCGGAGGTCGGCGGCCTCGGCGGCGTCGGCCGTGTAGAAGTGCTTGTTGAACTTCGGGCTCCAGAACCGGTGCACCGGCACGGTGTTCTTCATGCTCGCCGGGGCGGTGCAGAACGCGAGACCTTCGTACGCCCAGTTCCGGTCGCTCGTGCGCACCTTCGTCGCCTCGGCGGCATTCCTGGTGAAGAAGTGCGATTCGAACTTGGATGACCAGAACCGGTGCACGGGGAGGGAACCGGATGTGCATCCGCCGTTCTTGAGCGGCCACACGCGGAAGTCGGTGCCCTCGTACGTCCAGTTGCCGTCGGTGCTGTGGATGTTCTGCGCCTCGGCGGTGCTCACCGTGTAGAAGTGCGCGTTGTCGAACTTCGTCGTGCTCCAGAACCGGTAGACCTCGCGGCTTTGGGCCGGATCCGGCTGCTCGGCGGCGACCGCCGCGGACGGCGCGATCGCCAGCGCGGCGGCCAGCACAACGGCTGCCATCCCGGCCCCGGCCATCCGCCGGGGATTCCTCACACTGCGCCGTGCCCGCATCCTGCGCCACCTTCCCGTGTCGACACGGGAGAAGTTAGCGCACCGGGCGGAGCCTGCCTACCCCGGGCAGCCGCCTCAGAAGGGCAGGCGCTGCGTGGGGGCGGTGCGCGTGTCCTGCCACTGGCTGAACACTTCGGGGGCCGGCTGCGGCGCCGGCCGCTGACGCGACCGCAGGCGCTCGGCGTCGCGCTCCCAGATCGCGCGCTCGATCACGCGTCGATCGCGGGCGTAGATCATCGCCCGAAGGATCATCGCCAGCAGCACCCCGATGTAGCCGCCCGAGGTGTTCGCGAGCACGTCCATGGCGCTCGACACCCGCGACTCCAGCGCGGCCGCCTGCGTGAACTCGATGAAGCCCGAGTATGCCGGCAACAGGAAGAGGGACAGCCACCACCCCCGGCGCGGCAGGGCGAGGCCCAGCAGGAAGCCCAGCGGCACGAACATCCCGATGTTCGCCGTGAACTCCAGTTCGTCGAACCCGAACGCCTCGGGCACCCCGAACCGGTACAGCACGCGCAGCACCCGATCGGCGATGCTGCCGAACTCGAGATCACTCGGATCCGGCCACAGCGTCACGAGCGAGACGAACGCGACGTACACCGCGAGCAGCAGTGTTGTCACTCCCAGGCGCGCGCGGCTGCGCGGCGGCTTCGGGCCGAGAACATCGGTCATGCGGGGCCTCCTCCGGGCGACGGATTCACGAGGTTAGCGGTCGGCGCTGGCAGTTCTCCGCGTTGCGGTCCGGGGATTGCGGTCGACGCGCGCCGAGAGCTCGACCGGACATGCAGAAAGGGCCGGAGCATAAGCTCCGGCCCTTTCGACGTAATCAGATGATTACTTGATGATCTTGGTCACCGTGCCGGCGCCGACGGTGCGGCCACCCTCACGGATCGCGAAGCCGAGGCCCTCTTCCATGGCGATGGGCTGGATCAGCGCCACCGTCATGTCCGTGGTGTCGCCGGGCATGACCATCTCGGTGCCCTCAGGCAGCGTGATGACGCCGGTGACGTCCGTGGTGCGGAAGTAGAACTGCGGGCGGTAGTTCGTGTAGAAGGGGTTGTGACGGCCACCCTCGTCCTTCGACAGGATGTACGCGGTGCCCTCGAAGTCGGTGTGCGGCGTAACCGAACCCGGCTTCACGACGACCTGGCCGCGCTCGACGTCCTCGCGCTTCAGACCACGAAGCAGGAGACCGCAGTTCTCGCCGGCCCACGCCTCGTCGAGCTGCTTGTGGAACATCTCGATACCCGTGACCGTGGTCTTCTGGGTGGCGCGGATGCCGACGATCTCGACCTCGGAGTTGATGGCGAGCGTGCCACGCTCGGCGCGGCCGGTGACGACCGTTCCACGACCCGTGATGGTGAAGACGTCCTCGATGGGCATGAGGAACGGCTTGTCCTTGTCACGCACCGGGTCGGGGATGTTCTCGTCCACGGCCTCCATGAGGTCCAGGATCGACTGCGTCCACTTCTCGTCGCCCTCGAGAGCCTTGAGGCCCGAGACGCGAACGACCGGGGCGTCCTCAGCGAAGCCCTGCGAAGCGAGCAGCTCGGAGACCTCGAGCTCGACGAGCTCCAGGATCTCCTCGTCCTCGACCATGTCGGCCTTGTTCAGCGCGACGAGCAGGTAGGGAACGCCGACCTGCTTGGCGAGCAGCACGTGCTCACGCGTCTGAGCCATCGGGCCGTCGGTGGCGGCGACCACGAGGATCGCGCCGTCCATCTGCGCGGCACCCGTGATCATGTTCTTGATGTAGTCAGCGTGACCCGGGGCGTCGACGTGAGCGTAGTGACGCTTCGGCGTCTCGTACTCGACGTGCGAGATGTTGATCGTGATGCCGCGCTGACGCTCCTCGGGAGCCGAGTCGATCGACGCGAAGTCGCGCTGCACGTTGGTGGCCGACGGGTACTTGTCGGCGAGCACCTTCGAGATCGCCGCGGTGAGCGTCGTCTTACCGTGGTCGACGTGACCGATCGTTCCGATGTTCACGTGCGGCTTGGTGCGCTCGAACTTGGCCTTAGCCACTGGGTCCTCCTCAGGACGATTCATGGATCATCACCGGGCGCTGGATTGCGACCGGATCTGTCCGGGGATGGTTCTCAGTCTAGTAGAGAGAGTCGGTGTGAAGTTTTGACCCAGGCGCCGCGGGAGCGGCACCTGACGTGTGGGCGGGTGGGGGCCGTCGGCCCCCACCCGGAGCCATCAGGGTCGGACGATTACTCGCCCTTGCCCTTCTGGATGATCTCGTCGGCGACGGCCTTCGGGACCTCGGAGTAGCTGTCGAACTCCATCGAGTAGACAGCGCGGCCCGACGTCTTCGAACGCAGGTCGCCGATGTAGCCGAACATGGCCGACAGCGGGACGAGGGCCTTGATGACCTTCACGCCCTGCGCGTCCTCCATCGACTGCATCTGACCACGACGCGAGTTCAGATCGCCGATGACGTCGCCCATGTACTCCTCGGGCGTACGGACCTCGACAGCCATCAGCGGCTCGAGCAGCACGGGGTTCGCCTTGCGGACGGCCTCCTTGAAGCCCATCGAACCGGCGATCTTGAACGCCATCTCGGACGAGTCGACATCGTGCGACGCGCCGTCCTTCAGGATGGCCTTCACGCCCACCATGGGGTAGCCGGCGAGGACACCGGTGTTCATGGCGTCCTGGAAGCCCTGGTTCGTCGGCTCGATGTACTCGCGCGGGATGCGACCACCCGAGACCTCGTTGACGAACTCGTAGGTCTTGTCGGCCGTGAGCTCGAGCGGCTCGAGCGCGAACTGGATCTTCGCGAACTGACCCGATCCACCGGTCTGCTTCTTGTGCGTGTAGTCGTGACGCTCGACGGTCTTGCGGATCGTCTCGCGGTACGCCACCTGCGGCTTGCCGACGTTGGCCTCGACCTTGAACTCGCGCTTCATGCGGTCCACGAGGATGTCGAGGTGAAGCTCGCCCATGCCCTTGACGACGGTCTGACCGGTCTCGGCGTTGTTCTCGACGCGGAACGTCGGGTCCTCTTCCGCGAGCTTCTGGATCGCGAGACCCAGCTTCTCCTGGTCGGCCTTCGTCTTGGGCTCGATCGCGACCTCGATGACCGGCTCGGGGAACGTCATCGACTCGAGCACGACCTGGTGGTCCGAGTCGGAGAGCGTGTCACCCGTGGTCGTGTCCTTGAGGCCGATGACCGCGTAGATGTGACCGGCGGTGACCGAGTCGACGGGGTTCTCCTTGTTGGCGTGCATCTGGAAGATCTTTCCGATGCGCTCCTTCTTGCCCTTGGTCGAGTTCACGACCGCGGAGCCGGAGTCGAGGTGACCCGAGTACACGCGGATGTAGGTGAGACGACCGAAGAAGGGGTGCGTGACGACCTTGAACGCGAGAGCCGTGAACGGCTCGGTCGCGTCGGCGTGACGCTCGATGATCGTCTCTTCGTTCTTCGGGTCGTGCGCCTCGATGGCGGGCACGTCGATCGGTGCCGGCAGGTAGTCGACGACCGCGTCGAGCATCGGCTGCACGCCGCGGTTCTTGAACGCCGAGCCACACAGGACCGGGTAGACCTCGCTCGCGATGGTGAGCTTGCGGATGCCGGCCTTGATCTCGGCGACCGTCAGCTCCTCGCCACCGAAGTACTTCTCGAGCAGCGCGTCGTCGGTCTCGGCGACCGTCTCGAGCAGCTTCTCGCGGTACTCGGCGGCCTTGTCGGCCAGGTCGGCCGGGATCTCGGTGATCTCGTACTTGGCGCCCATGGTCACGTCGCCCTTGGCGTCGCCGGGCCACACAAGCGCGCGCATCTCGACCAGGTCGACGACGCCCACGAAGTCGTTCTCCGCGCCGATCGGCAGCTGGATCACGAGCGGCTTGGCCTTGAGGCGGTTCACGATCGTGTCGACGGTGAAGTAGAAGTCCGCGCCGAGCTTGTCCATCTTGTTGACGAAGCAGATGCGGGGAACGTTGTACTTGTCGGCCTGACGCCACACCGTCTCGGACTGGGGCTCGACGCCCTCCTTGCCGTCGAAGACGGCGACGGCACCGTCGAGCACGCGAAGCGAGCGCTCGACCTCGACCGTGAAGTCCACGTGGCCGGGGGTGTCGATGATGTTGATCTGGTTCTTGTCCCAGAAGCACGTCACAGCAGCGGACGTGATGGTGATGCCACGCTCCTGCTCCTGCTCCATCCAGTCGGTCGTCGCGCCACCGTCGTGCGTCTCGCCGATCTTGTGGTTCACACCCGTGTAGAACAGGATGCGCTCGGTAGTCGTGGTCTTACCGGCATCGATGTGCGCCATGATGCCGATGTTGCGGACCTTCTTGAGGTCGGTGAGCACTTCCTGTGCCACTTGCGGTTCCTAACGTGTGGTGTGGAGTAGAGCGTTGGTGCCGGGCC
>NZ_BAAANG010000028.1:0-3905 GCF_039529675.1 Microbacterium paludicola | reverse complement strand
CAGCGGTAGTGCGCGAAGGCCTTGTTCGACTCGGCCATCTTGTGCGTGTCCTCACGGCGCTTGACCGCGGCACCGAGGCCGTTCGAGGCGTCGAGGATCTCGTTCATCAGACGCTCGGTCATCGTCTTCTCACGACGGCCCTTCGCGTAGCTGACGAGCCAGCGCAGCGCGAGCGTGTTCGCGCGGTGCGGCTTGACCTCGACCGGCACCTGGTAGGTCGAGCCACCGACGCGGCGGCTGCGGACCTCGAGGGTCGGGCGGACGTTGTCGAGCGCCTTCTTGAGCGTCGCGACGGCGTCCTGGCCGTTCTTCGCCTCAACACCCTGGAGGGCGGTGTAGACGATGCTCTCGGCGATCGACTTCTTGCCGTCGACGAGGATCTTGTTCACGAGCTGCGTGACGATCGGAGCGCCGTAGACCGGGTCGTTGACGACGGGGCGCTTGGGCGCGGGTCCCTTACGAGGCATCTGACTCAGCCCTTCTTCGCGCCGTAGCGGCTGCGAGCCTGCTTACGGTTCTTGACAGCCTGGGTGTCGAGTGCACCGCGGACGATCTTGTAGCGGACACCGGGGAGGTCCTTCACACGACCACCGCGGACCAGCACGAGCGAGTGCTCCTGCAGGTTGTGGCCCTCGCCGGGGATGTAGGCGGTGACCTCGGTGCCGTTGCGGAGCTTCACACGAGCGACCTTGCGCATGGCCGAGTTCGGCTTCTTGGGCGTGGTCGTGTACACGCGGGTGCAGACACCCGCCTGCTGCGGGTTCGCCTTAAGAGCGGGCGCCTTGGTCTTGGTGACCTTGGGCGACCGGCCCTTGCGAACCAGCTGCTGAATAGTAGGCACTGGTTTCCTTCTCTTCTTGTGCTGCACGGTGACAGCGGTGGATTCCCCCGCCCCGCGACGTGTTGCTCGGTGTTGCGGTGCGGGTTTCACGATGACCCACCCGGGCGGCAGAATGTGCCGAACGTTTGATGTGGTGGGTATGCCGTGGGGGTGACCTGTTCGCAGGTCATTCCCTGATCGTGTCGGACGCGGCGCACGCAAGCGGGCGCGCGTGTACGCACACGAAATCATGATAGCGCATCCGGCCGCGTACGGCGTGTCGTGCCCGCTTCCGCACGCGCGCGGTGCAAGCGCTACAGCCCGAGCCCGTCCCCGGCATCGCGCGGATCGAACGGAGCATCCAGCGCCTGCGACAGCTCCTCCAGCATCGCGGCCACCTGGGGCTCGACGTACTCGACGATCGCCGCGTGGATCCGCAGCCGGTGATGGAGCAGGATGCCGCACACCTCGCGTCCGATGAGGTTCGCGTACTCGTCGGCGAGAGCGACCTCGCGACGCAGCGCGATCTTCGCGTCCTCGCTGAGCGGCGGCAGGCTCGGCACCTGCGCCTCCTCCTCGTTCGCGAGGCCCGACAGGGTGAACAGGAACGGCTGGCCCGGGATCGGATCCGGATCCAGCGGCAGCCCCTCGAACTCCGGTGCGAGCCCCTCGGCCGGCCGGTAGCCCCTGGCGCGGTTTCGGGCTGCCTGCTGGTCGAGCTCGGTCTGCAGCAGCGGCAGGTTGCGCGAGGTGTACTCGGCGACCGCGTGGTCGACGATCGTCTTCACGCGCGTCGACAGCCCGTGCTGCACACCGTGCGGCACATCCGATCCGAGACCGGCGGCCGACAGGATGGGCGACCCGAGACAGCGGCGGCACGGAGCGACGCGGCCGCGGTGGGTCGCCGGCTCCCAGCGGGGCACCCAGCGCAGCCAGGCGTCCACCGCCTGGCTCACCTGCGTCTCCAGCGAACGCTCCACGAGAACAGCGTAGGGCTGGGAACCCCGATTGGTCGTTGAGCGACACTTCGACTCGCTTCGCTCGCTCAGTGCGGGTCTCCGCGAGTCGAAACGCGGTGGGACCACGGCCGACGGCTTCGACTCCTCGCTGGCGCTCGTCGATCACCCCGTTTCGACGTCGCTCAACGACCGGTGGGGGGCCTACTCGTCGTCGTCCTCGCGCTCCCAGGGCCACTGGGGGCGGTGGGCCGCCGTGCGGCGCACCGCGATCGCGGCCCATCCGGCGACGGCCGCCGCGCCCGCGACGACGGCGGACGTCCAGCTTGTCGCCGCCTCCCCCACCGCGGCGGTCGCCGCGGCGAGGTCGGCGCCGAACACCAGCGCCAGGATCCACAGGGCCGCCAGGTGCACAAGCGCCGAGACAAGCGCCACGGGGATCACCGCGGTGTAGCGGGGCCGATCCGCACGCAGGGCAGGCCACAGCGCGCCGGCGAACGCGAGGGCGGCGGCTCCGAACGCGAGCGGGCCGGGAACCGGACCGAGCCCCGGGGTGTCGATCACGTCCCGATCCGTCGCCAGGCTGAGCATGCCGGACCCGAACACGATCAGCGCCACGTCGCCCGCCAGCGCGAACGCCAGGAGCGCCGCGGGAGGAAACCTCCCGGGCGCTCCCGGTGATGTCTGCGTGTTCGCGGCGTGCCTCAGGCCGAGAGCTTCGGGCCGGCCTCGAGCGTGCGCTCGTACTCGGCCTGCGCCTCGGCGTTGCGCTCCGTGACGCGCGCGCCGCGGCGAGCGGCCCACGCGCCGAACCAGATGGTGATCTCGCGGGCGAAGACGAACGCCGCGATCGCGAGGGGCGACAGCAGCTGCCTGCCGACCTCCTCGAAGCCCTGGCTCGCGGTCAGCGCCCAGAACGGGGCGTCGACGAGGGCGCCGAGGATGTGACCGATGTAGGCGATGATCGCGACGAAGACGCCGAGAAGCACCCACGCGGCCCAGCGCGCACGGTTCACGAGCGCGCCCAGCAGCCAGAAACCGAGGAAGAAGACGACCACGGTCGTCCAGAAGCCGAGCGAGGTCACCGTGCTCAGCGAGGCGTCGGCGATGTTGTCGAGCGTGACCTCGCCGTTCAGCGCGCCGAAGCCGAGCTTCGCGGCGAAGTACAGGATGGCGAAGACCAGCGCGGCGACGAGGCCGATGCCCGCGGCGGCGGCACGGTTGCCGCGCATCCGCGGCGGCTCGGGGGCCTGCACGAAGATCGGCAGCTGCTGCTGCACGGGCTGGGCGGCGGGAGCCGACGTCTCCGGCGCGGTGGGCTCGCTGGCGGTGACCGCCGGGGCCGTGGGGGCGTCGTAGGCGTCGCTCGCGGTGAAGGTCTGGGTCTTGTCGGCCGGCTCGAACCACGGGTCGGGCTTGTGCTCGGCGTCGGCCGATCGGGTCGTCACCGTCGTGCTCGCGCCGCGCGACTCGAGGTCGTCGAGGTCGGCCGCGAGGGCGGCGTAGTCCGGCTCCTCGTGCTGGGGCTGCTCGTCCTGCGACGGCGCGGGGGTCGACTCGACGGGCTCGGCGACCGGCTCGTCGGCGGCCGGCTTCGCGATGGGGGCGTCATCCTGCGGCGTGGCGACGATCTCGGTCGCGCCGGTGTTCGTGCGCGCCTCGCGGCGGCTCGCGGGGATGTCCCCCGTGTCGCCGGCGACAGGCTCGTGAGTATCGGGCTCCGCGGGGGCGGGAACGCGGTCGACGTCACCCTCGATGGGCTCGCCGTCGCGAGGCTCGCTGCCCGGTCCCTTGGCGTCACTCATCCGAAGCACTCCTCACGCAGAGGTCCCTCCCCTGCCTGCCAGACAGTACCCCGAGACGCCCGCCGAGCGGCGGAGCCTCGCCGCGGACCCCGTCGGTCGTTGAGCGAGCGAAGCGAGTCGAAACGGTGGAAACGACCCCCGGCAGAGTTCGGGGCGTTTCGACTCCTCGCTTCGCTCGTCGCTCAACGAACAAGGGGGGTCGGTCGTTGAGCGAGCGAAGCGAGTCGAAACGGTGGAGACGACCCGCGGCAGAGTTCGGGGCGACGGTCCTATAGTTCGTCAAGCCCGGAGTAGGTCGGTTCTGAGGGCGTGGAAGACTTCGCG
>NZ_BAAANG010000027.1:0-55990 GCF_039529675.1 Microbacterium paludicola | reverse complement strand
TGAAACCGCGTCACGACCTCAGACTCTCAGCGCGCCGCCGAACTATTTGTCAGACACGCCCTAGGTGTTCTTCCCACATGAAGGACGATGATCCCCGCCGGGTTCCGCAAGACGACGTTCACGAGCTCTTCGTGGAGGCATCCGTGTCAAGGCTCCCCGGGCTGAGCGCTACGGGATCGAATGCAGGAGCTCGGGGACCAACTCACGATCGCCGCAGCCGCAGCCGAGCAGTGCGCCGAGAATCAGCTACTTCGTGGCGAGGACTCGAGGCGGGGCGTCCCGCCGATGGAATAGCCGCGGTATCAAGGAACGCGACATCTGCCCTCGGGTCACTCCCCCTCCGATTCTCTGTTAATCGGCAGGCCGGTGCGGAAATCCGTCTGAGGCTCCCCACGCTGGCGTCGCTGCGAGTTCTCCTGCATGTGCGCGACTCTCTGCTCCCAGTCGGATCCGTCCGTCACTCCGCCCGACAGGAGCAGATTGCGCTCCTTGACCAACCGGTCGCAGTCCTCGATGCTTACCGCGTTGGCTCGCGCCACTGCGGGGAAGACCTGCACGATGTGCTCGACCATCGCCTCTAGATACGGCTGGAGCAGAGGTGAGAGGTGAACCTGCTCACCGCTGGCCAAGATGAACGCTTTCGCGTCGCCAGTCCACCCCTTCTTGTCCTCGAGAAGCGCCTCCGATGAGAGCAGAACCCGGGCAGTCATGTTGCCGCCGACGAAGTTTCCGTCAAACTCCCATGGCGCCGCGACCCTGTGCAGGATGTAATTGCGAAGACGTCCGAGGAAGGGCGCAGCGGGATGCCGCTTCATCAGCTCCGCGGTGCGCGTGTCGTACTCATCCGACAGGATCTTCGGCTGCAGCTTCATGAGCGAGCGCGTGTGATCGATCAGCGCGCCCAGCGCAGCCACGTACGCAATGATCGTCTGGTCGAGAGAGCGGATAATCCAGTCCTGACGCGAGCGATCGCCAACGTTGCGCATCAGCTCCGAAATAAACTCGTCGTCCCCTTCGCACTTCTTGAGTAGCGAACTCAGTGACATCGAGAAACCTACCCAGGCCTCCATCACTCTGTTCAGCTCGGAGAGCCGCAGCTGGAGCCGGTGGCCCGGATGCTGCCGGATCTGTTCGTCGAGCGCTTCGATCTTTCGTGCGTCGGGATTCTCCCAGTTCAGGTTTTCTGAGCTGGTAGCAGCATCCTCACCGTCGGCGTACATCATGGCGCTGATCATGCCAGCGAGTTCAGACATGGTCGACGCAAGCGGCCGTGTAGCGGACTCGTGGACGGCGCATCCTCGTCGGAGCGACTCCTGGCCACGAGGTGATCCTCGCGGCGGGAGCAGCAGCACCCCCTCGCGTGCCTACGGAGCATCGACCGCACTACTGGACATGATCCAGTTCGAAGAGCGCTTCACGAGAAGTGCGACTCAGTTTGGCACGCAAACGGGGGCCGAGCCCGCTCGCCGTCCTCTCCGGCCGTCCCGTAGCGAATGCTGTCTCGTTCACGACCAGGGGTGGACGTTGGAGTTCGCCAACCAATTGCCGCACCTTCGTCAGCACGTAAGTCGGATGCATGTCGTCCCAGAGCGCCGTCTCTGAGTACCCCGACTGCGGAAGCCGCTCTGCGGGATAAGCGGGCGGCAGGCACAGCTCTTCGCGCCACCACGAGAGGATCGCTTGCTCGAGGTTGTAGGCATCGTCACCGGTGGCGGTTTCGACAGTCCACGCAACTTCCCACCCAAATCGCTGATGATCTGCGAGCCGCTTCCCGTTTCGACTGGCGCAGCCTATCTTCACGGCGTCACGATCGACCACGAGGTAGAGCATCGCTGGCCCGTTGTACGGGAATGCGCTGTTGCAGTAGCGGCAGATTCCCTTCCCGCCGGACACGTTCGCAAGAGTCGGAGACACCACCCTTCCGCACGCGTGTCGCGACTTCCACGGGCGGCTGCTACCCGGATACGGTTCGATCGGATCGAGACCGCGTGCCACCATTACCGCGCGTGCGCGAGGCTCGGGCATCAGGAGACGTGCGGCGTTGTCCTTGGCCCCACACGTAACGCAGCCGCCCTGTCCACGCTTGATGTTCGAGTAGGTGGGTGCGGTCTCGCCGCCGCATCGCACATGGCGACTTCGCCAGGGTCGGTCCACACCTGGGAAAGCAACAAGAGGCTCGAGGCCAGCAGCACGGAAGACCATCTCAGTTTCAACCTCGTCCAGTCGCATAGCGGCATGTGCGGCTTCCTGCCCGCACTCGTTGCAAGGACCTTGGCCAGCTGCGACGTTGCCCAGCCGCGGGGTGACTTCGCGACCGCACGCGACGTGCCGCGCGCGCCATGGCTTCGATGAGGATCCTGGCCATGGCACCAAAGGCTCAAGTCCGCCGTCGCGGAACACTGCCTCGGCATCCTCAGATGTCCAAACCCTCCGGCCGGCCGCGACTGCTGAGCACTCGCGACAGGCGGTCCCGTTCGCCCGCACCGTGTTCAGCGATGGCGTGCGCTCGGTTTCGCACGGCTGATGTAGGCATCGCCATGGCTTGTCAGCACCGGGATAGGGCTCCAGGGGCTCGCAGCCAGCGGCACGCATTGTCTGGACGGCTCCGCTTGCGAAGCCCGCACGGCGGTTCGCGCCCGCAGTCACACCGGCACACCGCTTGCACGCCCGTCCACGAGCGCGAACATTGGCGTAGTGCGGCGCGATCTCGCTTCCGCACTTCTCATGAACCGACGGCCACGGGACTGCACTCCCCGGATAGGGAACGAGCGGGTTGCACCCGGCGGCGCGTATAACACGTTCCGCCTCGGCGGGGTCAACCTTTCGACTCATGCCCGGATCGTAAGGGTGGCAACGGACATTGAGTGACTCGTCAAGGTGCCAGCCTGCCGCCCGCCTCCGTGATTTTCCTTGCACTACCCGCAAGTGCGCGTCCTTGCGCACGCTGCGGCGGTGCGTGGCGATGGCGCGAAACTAGACTCCAAATAGGAGGACTGGAATGACGGGCGAAGGATCGGCGTGGAGGGCGAGCGACGCCGCCACCTTCGACATTGCCTGCGAGGCCGCGAACACCGCGATCGCGGCGGTCCTGCGTCTCGCCGATGACGGCGCGATCCTGCACGAGCGGGCCATCGCAGAGGCATCGGCCATCCGACGCGAGCTCGTCGAGGTCGATGCCTATGACCGTAAGGCGCTCGAGGCGTTGATCGATCGGCTCACGTTCCGCATCACCGAACTCTCGGGGCCGCTGCCGTGACCGATCTCGAACTGGAAGCCGCCGAGGCGCGAGTGATCTTCGATGCGACGATCGCGCCGATCTTGTTCCCTGTATCGCACCACCCCGAAGCTCCGATCCTGACGCTCGTGGTCGGTCAGCCCGGAGCTGGCGCCGGACGAGCAGCGCAGGCGCTGCTCGCGCAGCATCCTGGCGCCGCACTCGTCGACGGAGGAGGCCTGCGCGCCTTCCATCCTCGCTACTTAGAGTTGTCGCGGTCGCGGTCCCCGGAAGCGCTGCGCATCTTCGCTGAGGCGACCTCGGTGTGGCTGCGTGACTGCTTCACGTATTCCCGAACGAATCGGCGCTCGTTGCTGGTCGAGGGTTCCTTCTCCTCCGCTCGCGTAGCGAGCGCCACCGCCGAGCTGTTCCAACGTGAAGGCTTCGAGACGCACGTGGCCGTCGTAGGGCAGCCCCGCGCTGTCAGCCTGCTGTCCGAGACATCGCAGTCCTTGCTTGCTGCCCTCGATGGACGTAGCAATCCGTTCACTGATCTCGCAGCACACGACGCGGGGTTCGAGGTGACACGCGCGCTTGTGAGCGAACTCGAGGGCGAGGCATCCGTCGACCGGCTTACGGTCGTCGGTCGCGCAGGCGACTGGGTCTTCGATGCCCGTCGCGCCGACGGCTTCGCGGGAGCCAGCCGGGCGCTCGTACGCGAGCAGGTGACGCCGATGTCCGGACCCGAGGGGAGGCGGTGGCTTTCGGAACTCCGCGCAAGCACCGAGTTCGCGCTGAACAACGGTCGGGTGCCGGCTCCACTGGCCGAAGTCCTTCTGGAACTGCACGAGCTCGCTCTGGGTGAAGTACTTCCCCGCCTGCCGCTACCCGTGGACTCTGTGGCCCGCTCGAGAGCGGAAGCGACAATTCGCGCTCGCGTCGACGCGCTGCGTCAGGCACCACCCGCTGAGGCCGCACTTCTCGACATCGCCGCGCCGGCGGTCGCCCAGCCAGTGCCCGGCCTCGACCTCGGACCAAGATAAGCGAACGAACCGCGCCGGCCCGCGTCGACGGCGTGTGGGATCAGGGTGCCGCAACCACACCGTCTCGCGGCAGGACCGCGCAACCCGGGCACTCGGGCACTCCTGAAGCAGCCAGCACGAGCGCGGCGGCGAAGGCAATACATGCCAGTGTGACGACGAGAGCTCCGAGGCGCAGCATCCGCTTACCATTTCCTTCGCACACGGCTCCGACGAGCCGTGCGGCAGCTACGACGCCGAGTGCACCGCTCGCAACCCCGGCGACGATCGCGGCCCCCGCTACGGTGTCGACATCCACGATTCTCGCCTCGCGCCGCGGCGCTTCACGCTCCTGCTTGGAACTCGCACCTGACCTGTCTTCGGCGTCTTCCTGGTAAGTGGCACGAGAAGCGACCGGAGGGGTGCGCAGTGCCGGGTCGTGGAATACCGGAGGCCCGGAGCGCCAGCG
Organism: Microbacterium paludicola; assembly: GCF_039529675.1. Classification (NCBI taxonomy): domain Bacteria; kingdom Bacillati; phylum Actinomycetota; class Actinomycetes; order Micrococcales; family Microbacteriaceae; genus Microbacterium; species Microbacterium paludicola. Next base: position 51,288 of record NZ_BAAANG010000027.1, on the reverse strand, counting down.
GAGGGGCGAGGATATGCCGCGAAAGCCCGGAACGGAGCACTCTGGAGGGAGCTACGATCAGCCGCCGGGAAGTCGCGCCCGATCGCATTCACGACATCACCCATCGCTGAGCGCGACGAGCGCCTGGACGAGCTGGGCGCGGTTGCGCGACGGGTCGAGGATCGTGTCGACGACGAGCACCCGGAGAGGGAGCCCTGGATCGACGCCCCGCAGAGGGGCCAGGCACCAGCGCTGTTCGTCCTCGAGGCTGTATCCCGGTTCGGCATCTGCCTGCCAGGTGAGCGCGCTGACGGCAACGCGGTACAGCACCGTCTCGGTCTGCGATCGATCGATGAAGCTCGGAAGGACGTCGTGGATGGTGGTCATCGGTTCATTCCCATCTGGTCGTTGTTGAGTGCCTGCGGGTGCGGCGCAGCGGGGTCGAGATGGTGCCGGCGTCGCGGCGGCTCACGGTGGCGGAGGCGGTTGTTTACCTGCCGCGCGATCGCATCCATCCGTGCGTCCTCGATCTGCTCGGGCGTCAGAAGCGAATTACGTTCCGGGCCGGGGCGCCCGCGAGCGAGTGCCTTGCGGAGACGCTCAAGCTCCTCCTTCTGAACCGCCAGGTGGTGCGCGGCGCGAACTCGAAGGGATTCCCGCTTCCACGCGGCGAAGATTTCGGGCGGTGTGGCAATCTCCCGCAGTGCGAGGGCAAGCTCAGCTTTCGTCCGCACCCGGTCGAAGAACTCATCAGCTGCCGCGCGGTTCGCGAAACGCTCTTCGAGGGAAACCCGGTGCAGTCGCTGCACGGGGAGCCCTGCCTCGACGCGACGCTTCTCTCGATCGCGCCAACGCTGCTGCGCAGCGAGCGACTTCTGCTTGTTCGCGGCGTAGTAAGCGCGTCGGCGCGCGCGTTGCTCCTCGGGATTGCGGGCGTAGGCCTCGCGGCGACGCTGGCGGCGCTTCTCGGGATCGGCGTGGTACTTCTCGCGCTGGTGTGCATTCGCCTGCTCGCGATGCTTGTCGCGCCAGCGCTTGTTGCGTGCCCGTACGCGCTCTCGGTAGGCATCCGGATCCTGCGCGCGCTGCTTCGCCCGGGCCTGTCGCTGATACTCGCGCTGCTCGTCGCGGTGCCGCGCGTAGTAGTCCCGCGCGTACTGGCGTCGCGCGTCCCGCTTGCGCTTCGCCCGGTCGTACAACTGCGCCTGGGCGTGCGCGATCTGCAAGCGCACATCCTCCGTTTCGCGGAAGATGCGGTCGTCGGCTTCGTCACTCATCGGTCGCTCCGATCCGCGCGGCCAGCTCCCTGATCTTCGTCGGCTGGAAGCCTGACCAATGGTCGTGATCGTCGATGACCACCACCGGCGCCTGCGAGTACCCCAGGTCGTCGGTGACGTACTCACGCGCCGCCACGTTGCCCGGTTCGGTGAGGTCGATGTCCGTATGCGCAATGCCCTCGGCATCCATCACCTGCTTCGTCAGTCGGCACTGCATGCACGCAGATCCCGACGTATACACGGTGATCATCGACGGAGGGCTCTCGGAAGCGTTTCGCCGGTGCTCCGGTGCGTCTGCGCCGCCATCCACGCCTCGATGTCGGACAGCTTGTAGACGACGGTGCGACCGAACTTCACGAAGTTCGGTCCGTCGCCAGTGCGCCGCCACGAGCCGAGTCGACTGAGCGGGACGCCAGGGAGCAGGTCGGCGAGCTCCTGCGGCGTGAGGAAGGTGTGCTCGGGATCTTCCGACCGCACCTGCATGATCGTGACCATCATTCACCTCCAGTTGCGCATGATCACCGTTGTTGGACACGAGTGAAGCACTATGTGCTACTCTCCGCAAGAGGTGAATGCGAAAGCGCCGTGCGGTTAGACAAACTGAGGAGGTGAAGGTCGACGTGACAACACCCGAAGGCTCCCCCGTGACATCGCAGGATGCGACGCAGCCCGTCGGGTCCGCACTACGCATCGCTCCCGCATTCATCGCCACGACCGCGGACGTCCCCCTGGGGGTGTCGACAGCGGTGACGGCTCTGTATGTCGCGGATGCTGGCCGGTACGTCATCAAGTCCGTCACCAACACCGCGGTTAGGGACGACGTCGAGCTGAACTACCCGACCGTCGCGAAGGTCGGCATGCAGGCAATCGTGCAGACCGCGGCACCGCGATGCATCTTCCTCACGCTTGACGACGAGGCAGACCCCCTCGCGCGCTGGCTCTCTGTGTCGGAACTGACCACCTCACAGGGGCGGCTCCTGCCGCCGGCACTCGCTGCCGACGTCGTGCGGCGCGGCGCTGGTGAAGCACGGATGCAGGTCATCGAGCTGCTGTACGGGTCGGCGGCGTTGGCGGGGCAGCCGCCGGCGAAGCTGATCCAAACTGAACTCGGCGTGCCCCACCGCACAGCGTCGTCGTGGATCATCGCCGCGCGCGCCGCCGGGCGGCTCAGAGGCATGAACTACAACGCTGGTCGACCGGCCGGTGGGTAGCGTTCACGCGTACCAGGCAGCGAAGGGCCGGCGTTACGAGGCGCGCTACCGAAAGCCGAACGGCAAGCAGGGCGCAAAGCGAGGATTCACCCGCAAGCGGGACGCGGAGATCTGGCTCGCGGAGATAGAGACATCGCGCGCCAAAGGCAGCTTCATTGATCCGCAAGCGGCTCGCGCGACCGTAGACATGCTTGGCCCGATCTGGATCGAGGCGAAGCGGCACTCCATGAAGCCGTCTTCGTTCGCGCCGGTCGAGACGGCCTGGCGTCTTCGCGTGCAGCCGAAATGGGGCGGGTGGGAGGTCGCCGACATCCGCCATACGGACATCAGAGCTTGGGTGGCCGAACTCACGCAGTCAACGGGAGCCACCGTGACGATCCGCACGTTCGGCGTACTCGCGAGCATTCTCGACGACGCGGTCTACGACGGCCGGATCGCGGTGAATCCCGCGCGGGTTGGACGCATCGGGTTGCCGAGAAAGTCGCGCGGGAGGCACGTCTATCTCACGCACGAGGAGGTGTTCCGGCTCGCTCGGGCAGCCGGCGATCGGAAGCTGCTTGTGCTGGTCCTTGCGTACACGGGCATACGCTGGGGCGAAGCCGTGGCGCTGCGCGTAGATGACATCGACTTCGAGCGCGGACGGTTTCGGATCAGACGGAACGCAGTCGAGGTCCATGGGAAGATCCACGTCGGGACCCCGAAGTCTCACACAGGCCGCGCCGTGCCCGTGCCGAAGTTCCTTCTCGATCAACTCGCGATCGCCTTGCAGGGAAGGTCGCGTCACGATCTTGCACTCCCAGGGGTCGATGGAGGCTACCTTCGCCGCACCCGCTCGGACGATGGATCACGCTCGTGGTTCAAGACGGCCTTGGCGACGGCGGAACTGCCGAACATGACGACTCACGATCTGCGCCACACGGCGGCGTCGCTTGCCGTGCAGTCCGGCGCTAACGTCAAGACGATCCAGCGGATGCTGGGGCACACGTCCGCTGCGATGACACTCGACGTGTACTCAGATCTCTTCGACGAGGACCTCGACGCCGTCTCGAAGCGGCTGGACAAGGGTGCTCGCAAGGTCGGGGTCGACGAGCTCTTCTGACTCGGTCTGGCACCCGTCGCCGATGTCCTGAGACGCGCGTCTGTCACCAATATCCGAGACATCAAAAGACGATTTCTCGACGTTTGTTCGCAGATCCTTCGCAAACGGTGTTCTCACGAGACACCTATGGCCCGCGATCCCACTGTTTTCAAGGGGTCGAGGGCCACAGATAAGAGCGGAGACGGAGGGATTTGAACCCTCGGTCCCCATAAGGGGACTCCACCTTAGCAGGGTGGTGCACTAGGCCTGACTATGCGACGTCTCCAGATCCCGAGGGATCCCGCACCCGCACGCGGGCGCGTCATTCCATCCTAACCTGTCGTGCGACGAGCGCGAAAACGGGTCAGCCGACGGGGTTGGCGCAGCCCTCGTCCTCAGCGGTGCGGCCGGGGGCGGCGAGCCCGGGGTCCGGTGTCTCGGTAGCGCCCGGGGTCTCCGCGGGCGCCGGGGTGCCGGTGGCCTCGGTCACCGGCGCGGCGGGATCGATCGACTCGTTCGCCTTCATCGTCGCGAACATCTCCTCGACCGCGGCATCGTCCGGGATGACACGGTTCGGGTCGTACGGGTCGTCGAGCACCGGCAGCTGCAGGAACGTGATGTCGGACGTCGGCACATCCTTCACCGCCATCGCGATCTGCACGAGAGTTGCCGGGTTCGTGAGGTTCGAGCTCGGGTCGACGTTCGTGAGCGTCGTGCGCGCTAGGGAGAGCAGCGTGCCCGGGTTGGTGAGCACCTGCTCGCTCGTCAGCTTGCGGGCGAGCGAGGCCATGTAGACCTGCTGGTTGCTGATGCGCGCCAGGTCGCTGCCGCCGACGCCGTATCGCGAGCGGAGGAAGGCGAGGGCCTGCTCGCCCTGCAGGTTGTGAGTCTGGCCACCCTCGAGGTGGAGCATGCCGGCCTCGACGTCGTCGATCGTCTCGCCGACGCAGACATCGACGCCACCGATCGCGTTCGTGATCTCGATCACGCCGTTCCAGGTGACCGTCGCGGCGTACTCGATCGCGAGATCGGGGTTGTACTGCGTGGTGATCGAGTCGACCGTTCGGACCACACAGGCGAGGCCGCCGGCCTCGTAGGCCGTATTGATCATCTTCTTGTCAGACGCGGGGGTGACGCCGCCCTGCGCGTTCGTGCATTCCGGCGTCGCCATCATCAGGTCGCGCGGGAACGTGATCGCCGTGACCTTGCGCGGCTCGGGCGAGATGTGGACGAGCAGGTTGACGTCGTTTCGGCCGGCCTCGAGCTCGCGCCCATCCGGACCGTACAGATCGGGGTTCGTCGGGCAGCGGTCGCCGAACTTCTCGTGCGAGTCCCACTCGCAGATGTCGATGCCGGTAAGCAGCAGGTCGACACCCTCCTCGGCGCTGAGCTGGCCGATGTCGGGCGGGGTCGTGCCCTCATGGATGTCGACCGCGTTCTCCGAGAACGTCGACCCGAGGTCCCACGCCGCGTAGCCCGCGACGCCGACACCGGCGACGAGCACGCAGGCGAGCCCGATGCCCAGCACCCGCAGCAGACGCGAGAAGGGGTTGACGGCGCCGAGGCGCCCGTGACGGGCCACCGTTCGGCGGCCGCGTCGCTTCGACGTGTCGCTCATCCGTGCCTTTCGTGCGCCTGCGGGGGGACTTTCTGGCGGAGGGTGTGGGATTCGAACCCACGGGACATCGCTGCCCGCTGGTTTTCAAGACCAGATCCTTCGGCCGCTCGGACAACCCTCCCTGGCAGGGTCTCCCCTGCTGATCAGGCGATCAGTCTAATGGCCAGCTCATCGGCCATTGTGCCGCCCCGCTCTGGACGCCCCCTGAGCGGATCACCCGCGCCGACTGTGGACGAGTGTCCCGCTTCGGAGCGTCAGTCGCCGAGCAGATCCTGGATCAGCGCGACGAGCAGCGCCGTGCGCGGCGGGATCTCGCCGACGAGGACGTGCTCGTGGTCGGCGTGCGCGCCGCCGCCGACGGCGCCGAGGCCGTCGAGCGTGGGGACGCCGACACCCGCCGTGAAGTTGCCGTCCGAGGCCCCGCCGACGACGATCGCGTCCGGCAGGTCCATCCCGAGCCTCTTCGACACGGCGAGGGCGCGCTGCCACGTCCCCTCCGCGGCCGAGGTCTCCAGCGGCGGGCGGTTCACGCCGCCGACGACCGTGACGGTCGCGCCGGTGTGCGAGGTGAGCGTCGCGAACGCCTCGTCGATCCGATGCTGTTCGGCGGCCGTGAGCGCGCGCACATCCACCTTGAACGACGCCCGTGCCGGCACCGTGTTGGTCGTGGTGCCCGACTGGGCGACGGTCGGCACGACCGAGGTGCCGACGGACGGATCCGCGAATCCCAGCACGACCCCCACCTGATGCGCGAGCTCGACCGTCGCGTTCAGGCCCTTCTCCGGCTCGGTCCCGGCGTGCGCGGCGCGGCCGACGATGTCGACGCGGTAGTTCGACACGCCCTTGCGGCCGATCTTGAGGGCGCCGGGAACGCCGTCCGGGGTGTCGCCCGCGGCCTCCAGCACGAGGGCGGCGACGCAGCCGCGCGCCTCCTGCTCGATGAGCGCGCGAGAGGTCGGCGATCCGACCTCCTCATCACCCGTGACGAGCAGGGTGATCGCCGAGTGGGCGAGGTGCCCGCCCGGCCCGTCGGCGAACGTCGCCGCGGCGTGGATCGCCATCACGAGCCCGGTCAGCATGTCGAAGCAGCCGGGCCCGCGCAGCACGCCGTCCTGGATCGAGAAGGGGTGCGACTCGAGCGATCCCACCGGCCACACGGTGTCGTGGTGCGCGAGAAGCAGCACGCGAGGGGCGTCGGGATCGGGGGAGCCGAGACGCCAGCGCAGGTGCGTGACGCCGTCGATCACGAGCCGCTCGGGGGCGGAGCCGAGCCGCCGCTCGCCGATCGCGGAGACGAGGTCGGCCGAGCGCGCGATGGCCGTGAGGTCGGCCGAGGGCGACTCGCAGCGGATGAGGTGCTCGAGGTCGGCGAGCATCTCGGGCAGGATCCCGTCCGCCCACGCGAGCAGCGGATGGTCGACTCTGCGTTCCTGCATCGGGCTTGGCTCCGTCATCGGGGGCGTCTCGCATTCCTCGTCCGGCACGTTCTCCCGACGATACTCCCGGCCCCTCACCGCCGGTGCCGCCCCCGTCCGCTCACCGACCGGCCAGCGCGTTCGCCTTCTGGATCCCCGCGACGATCGCGACGAGCAGCCGCGGCGCGTCATCCCGATCGAGCCGCACGCGCACGAAGTGCCCGGCCGCGGCATCCCGGGCAGCGTCCAGCGCCTCGCGGAACTCCCCCGGCGTTCCCACGTCGTGCACCACGGCCCCGCTCGCGCCGAGCGCGGGCGGCAGTGCCGTCCAGTCCCACCGCGGGATGTCCTGGTACACCGCGTCTGGGCTCTGGATCTTCCGCTCGACGGTGTAGCCGTCGTTGTCGAGCAGCAGCACGACCGGCGCGCTCGGGTGCGAGAGCAGGCGCCCCAGCTCCTGGATCGTCAGCTGCGCGGATCCGTCGCCGATCACGAGCACGGGACGTCGATCCGGCCGCGCGACGGCGGCGCCCCACGCGGCGGGAAGCGTGTAGCCGATGGACGACCACACCGGCTGCCCGAGCAGGTCGCTGCGGTCGGGAAGGGTGAGGTCGACGGCGCCGTAGAAGGCGGTGCCGGCCTCGGCGATCAGGGTGGTGCCGGGGTGGATCCAGTCCTGCAGCAGCGCCCACATCGTCGTGTGGTCGAGGGGTGCCGCGTCGTCCATCGCCGCCGGCGGAACGGGCGTGGGCGGCACGTCCTCCTGCGGCGTGAAGCCGAGGTCCGCGACGACCTCGCCGAGCGCGGCGAGCCCTTCCTCGAGCCGCACTCCCGGGTACACCGCGGGCCCGATGCGCGCGTGGTCGAGCGCGAGCTCGATGGCGTGGGCCGGCTGGTAGCGGTGGCTGAAGTGGCCCGTGGTGAAGTCGCTGAAGACCGTGCCGACCATCACCAGCACCCCGGCGTCGTCCACGACCGCCTGCGATCCGGGATCCTTCGTGTTCACACCGAGGTAGGTCCCGAGACTCGCCGGATGCGTCTCATCCAGGATCGCCTTCGAGCCGACCTGGGAGGCGATCCGGATGCCGGGAACCTGGGCGAGGCGCGCGACGCTCGCCTCGAGACCGCGACGGTGGACGCCGGGCCCCGCGAGCACCGTGAGGCGGTCCATGCGGGGAAGGCGGTCGCGCAGCGCCTCGGTGAACGCGGCGACGGCCTCGGGGTCGCTCGGCGGCGGCACCAGGGGCGTCCGGAGGCGGTCGGCCGGCACCGGATGACGGGCGAGGTCGAGCGGCACGCCGAGGTACACCGGCTTGCTGGTGGCGAGCATCGTCTCGAGCACGCGGTCGATCGCGCCGGCCGGATCCGTCGCATCCAGCACCGCCTGCGCGACCGTCACCTCGGCGAACATCCGCACGAAGTGGAGGAAGTCGCCGTCGAGCAGCGTGTGGTGAAGCCGCGCGCCGCTGCGGATCGCCTCGCTGCTCGGCAGCCCCGCGATGTGCACGACGGGGACGTCCTCGGCGTACGAGCCGGCGATGCCGTTGACGGCCGACAGCTCGCCGACGCCGTAGGTCGTCACGACCCCGCCGGCGCAGCGTCCGACGCGAGCGTAGCCGTCCGCGGCGTACGCGGCGTTGAGCTCGTTCGCCGAGCCCATCCACTCGAGGTCGTCGCCCGCGAGCATCTCGTCGAGCAGGTTCAGGTTGAAGTCGCCGGGAAGGCCGAACAGGTGGCGGCAGCCGAGCTGCGTCAGGCGCGCGGCGAGGTATCGCCCGACCGTGACCGTGCCGCCGTCGAGCTCAGCCACGCCCGGCCGCCAGGCGAGCCGCGACGAGCTCGTCGGCCGCGATGCCGGTCGGGATCCCGGCGTCCGCGGACCGCGACAGGATCTCGTGCGCGGTGTCGCCGATCCGGCGCACGTCGGCCGTCACGACGTCGGGCTCGTGCTTCAGCCGCTCGAGTCCGGCGAGGTGGATGACGCCACCCGCGTTGGCGACGTAGTCGGGAACCCACAGGATGCCCGCGGCGTGAAGCGCGGCGTCCTCATCCTGCGTCGGAAGCTGGTTGTTCGCGGCGCCGCAGACGAGCCGCGCCCCGAGGGAGGTCACGCGGTCGACAGTGACCGTCGCGCCGAGCGCGCACGGTGCGTAGACGTCGAGCGGGCCCGCGAGCGACTCGGCCAGCGTCACCGCGCCGCCCGTCGCGGCGCTCACGCGCTCGCGCGCGGCGGGATCCGGATCGGCGACGACGACGTTCGCGCCCTCGTCGAGCAGCAGGCGGGTCAGGACGCCGCCGACCTTGCCCGCGCCCTCCACGCCGACCGTCCGGCCGCGCAGGCCCGACTCGCCCCAGAGGCGCTCGGCGCCGGCGCGCATGGCCGAGAAGACGCCGAGCGCGGTGGCGGGGCCGCTGTCGCCCGCGCCGCCCGCACCCGCCGTGCGGCCGGTCAGGTGAGTGGTGGTCTCGCCGACGATGTCGAGGTCGTCCGAGTTGGTGCCGAGATCCGCCGCCGTGACGTAGCGGCCGTCGAGGGAGTCGACGAACCGGCCGTACGCCCGCAGCAGCTCGGGGGTCTTGGCGGTGCGCGGGTCGCCGATGATGACGGCCTTGCCGCCACCGAACGGAAGGCCGGCCGCGGCGTTCTTCGAGGTCATCCCGCGCGAGAGGCGCAGCACGTCGTGGAGGGCATCCTGATCGGTGTCGTACGACTTGAAGCGGGTGCCGCCGAGAGCCGGACCGAGGGTCGTGTCGTGGATCGCGATGATCGCGCGCAGCCCCGACTCGTCGTCGTGGCAGTAGAGCACCTCTTCGTGCCCGTCGATCACCTCGTCGCCGATGTCGAGCGCCTCTGCCGCCGGGGTGATGGTCATTGTCCGCATCTCGATGCTCCTCACTCGGCGCCGCGCGCCTGTGGGCGTCGTCGCCGTTCGTGTGCCGCGCCTGGCCGTGGGTGTCGGGCAGGACGCACCCCGCCGCGGATCGCACGGAGGGGATGCAAGAAGTATGCGAACGCGCGCTCGGCGGCGTCAATCACTCGCGCGGCGACCGTGCAACCCGCCGGGTCGGAGGCGCGTCGGTGCCACGCGGGGTGCGCACTCTGCGAGGTCCGAGGCGACGCGGCCTCGGGCGAGGATCAGGCGTCGAGCACGGTGGCGATGGCCTGCGCGACGCCGCCGTCCTGGAGCGATCCGGTCGTGTCGGTGGCGGCCGCGATCACCTCCTCGGGCGAGTTCGCCATCACGAACGCGCGGCCGCCGTTGCGGGCGGCCCACTGGAACATCCCGATGTCGTTGCGGCCGTCGCCGATCACGACGACATCCTGCGGGGCGATCCCCTGCCACTCGCGCACCTGCTCGAGCGCGGTGCCCTTGTCGACGCCCTTCGGCGCGATGTCGAGCCAGGCGCTCCAGCCGACGGCGTAGGAGACGTGCTGCAGGCCGATCCGCTCGACGAGCTGGATGAAGTCGACGTCGTCGCGCCGCCCGTCGTCGTGGTTGTGCTCGGGCGAGACGACGACGACGCGCGCGACCTCGTGGCGCTTCATCTCCTCGAACTCGACGTGACGGGCGTCGTCTCGGTTCAGGCCCCAGTCCTCGACGTAGTCGGTGTACAGGCGCGTGCCGTCGGCGAGCTCGACGAGGTAGTTCGCGCCGGGAAGGTGCTCGTGAAGCAGCGTGAGCACCTCGGCCGGGTCGAACGTCTCGGTGGTGTGACGGGCGTAGCCGGTCTGCTGGGTCGAGTCGCGAGACAGGATGGCCGCTCCGTTCGAGCACACGACGTACTCGGGCAGGATCGCCAGGCCATGCAGGATGTGGGAGGTCGCCTCCCAGCTGCGGCCGGTCGCGATCGTGACGATGTGGCCCTCGTCGACGGCGCGGCGCACCGCGTCCTCGACGCCGGGGCTGAACGTGTCGTCCTCGAAGATCACCGTGCCGTCGAGGTCGAGCGCGATGAGCTTGCGGCCCGGCCGGACGTCGGCCTCGTTCTGCGTGGTGGCGGGGTTCGTCATGCGATGGGCTCCAGCACCTCGAGGCCGCCGAGGTACGGTCGCAGCACCTCGGGCACCACGACCGATCCATCCGGTCGCTGGTGGGTCTCGAGGATCGCGACGATCCACCGGGTCGTGGCGAGGGTGCCGTTGAGGGTGGCGACGTGCTGCGTCTTGGCGCCGTCCGGGCGGTGCCGGATGTCGAGGCGCCGCGCCTGGTAGGTCGTGCAGTTCGACGTCGAGGTGAGCTCACGGTACGCGCCCTGCGTGGGAACCCACGCCTCGGTGTCGTACTTGCGGGCGGCGCTCGAGCCGAGGTCGCCGGCGGCCACGTCGATCACGCGGTAGGCGAGGCCGAGCGACTGCAGCATCTCCTCCTCGAGGCCAAGCAGGCGGGCGTGCTCCGCCTCGGCCTCCTCGGGCTTGGCGTAGACGAACATCTCGAGCTTGTTGAACTGGTGGACGCGGATGATGCCGCGGGTGTCCTTGCCGTACGAGCCGGCCTCGCGGCGGTAGCAGGTCGACCATCCGGCGTAGCGCAGCGGGCCCTGCTGCAGGTCGACGATCTCGTCCTTGTGGTAGCCGGCGAGCGCGACCTCGCTCGTGCCGACGAGGTACAGGTCGTCGGCCTCGAGGCGGTAGATCTCGTCGGCGTGCGCGCCGAGGAAGCCGGTGCCCGACATGATGTCGGGGCGCACGAGCGTGGGCGTGATCATGGGCGTGAACCCGGCCTCGAGGGCCTTCGTCAGCGCGTAGTTCATCAGGGCGATCTCGAGTCGCGCGCCGACGCCCTTGAGGAAGTAGAACCGGGCGCCCGAGACCTTCGCGCCGCGCTCCATGTCGATCGCGCCGAGCTTCTCGCCGAGGGCGAGGTGATCGAGGGGGCCGTCGGGGAACTCGGACGCGTCGAAGGCGGGGCGGTCGCCGACCTCGCGCAGGACGACGAAGTCGTCCTCGCCACCCTCGGGCACGCCGTCGAGCACAACGTTCTCGATCTTCGACATCGCCGCGACGAAGGCCTCCTCGGCGGCGTTGACCGCCTGCTGGGCTTCCTTCACGCCGTTGGCGAGCTCCTTCGCCTGGGCGACGAGCGCGGCCTTCTCGTCCTTCGGCGCCGCGGCGACCGTCTTGCCGAAGGCGTTCTGCTCGGCGCGCAGCTCCTCGAAGGCGGTGATCGCCGTGCGCCGGGCCTTCTCGGCCTCGATCGCGGCGGTGACCGTCTCGGGCGAGTGACCACGCGCCACCTGCGAGCGGATCACGAGGTCAGGGTTGTCGCGGAGGAGCACGGGATCGATCACCCCGCCAGTCTAGGCCGCGCGTCTTTCCGCGCCGGTCGTTGTCTCCCCTCTGGTCGCTGAGCGAGCGAAGCGGAGTCGAAACGGGTTGAGCGACACTTCGACTCGCTTCGCTCGCTCAGTGCGGGTCTCCGCGAGTCGAAACCTCCACCGGTCGTTGAGCGGAGCGAAGCGGAGTCGAAACGGGTTGAGCGGAGCGAAGCGGAGTCGAAACCGCACTCCCCACGGCCACTGCCCTACGAAAAACCCTCTCCCCACCCCTTCCGACTTTCGCACATCTGTACTATACTGGCCTCATGCCGCAAAGCCCGTTCGAGGACCGCTGGGAGCTCTCCCCCTCCCAGCAGGATCACGTGCGTGCGGTCAAGGAGGCCCTCGGCGAACTGGCCCGAGCCAAGGCGGGCATCGCGGCGGTGGAGGCAGCGCTTCACGCGCGGGCGCAGGAGATCGCGCTCGACATCCTGAACTCCATCCCGGGCGCGCCGTCCAAGTACGCGGTCCCGATCCGCTCGATGGCGGCGGATCTCGCGGCCGTCCAGCACGTGTCCGACACCACGATGCGCAACCGGATGGAAGACGCGACCGCGATGATCGAGCGCTTCCCGGCGACGTTCACGGCGCTGTGCGAGATGGGGATCTCCGCCGCCCACGCCGCCGTCGTCTGCGATGAGGGCGAGCGTCTGGCCGACGATGAGGTCCGCGCACGGTACGAGGGAATCGCGCTCCAGTTCGCCGACACGACGCCGGCAAAGCTGCGCCCGATCTGCCAGGCGGTCGCCGAGCGTCTCGAGCCGCAGACGATCTCCGAGCGCCACGAGCAGGCGAACGAGCGCCGCGGAATGTGGCTCACCCCCGAACGCGACGGCATGGCCCTGATCGAGCTTCTTGTGGATGCGGCTCTCGCCGAGGGAATCGACGACCGCACGATGGCTATCGCCCGCGAGGTGAAGTCAGGGCTCTCCGAGGAGGATGAGGATCCGCGCACGCTCGCGCAGATTCGCGCGGATGTCGTGACCGACATGCTGCTCACCGCGGCGCCGACCGCCCACGGAGACGGCCTGGACGCGATCCGCGCCGTCGTCCACGTGACGATTCCGGCTGAGGTCATCGCGGGCGCCGACGACCGCGCAGCGCACTCGCCTCGCGTGGGCGTCATGGCCCCGTCGACCGCGCGCTGCCTTGCCGGCAAGACGTACACGTGGGCGCGGCTGTTCCAGGACCCGAAGACCGGTGCCCTGACGGCGGTCGACTCCTACGTCCCGACGGCCGAGCAGCGCCGCTTCCTCACCGCGCGCGACGAGCACTGCCGCTTCCCGGGCTGCCGTCGCCCGGTGTACCGCTGCGACCTCGATCACACCGTTCCCTACTCCGAGGGCGGCGCCACGCACGTCGACAACCTCGGCGCCCTGTGCCGCGCGCACCACGTGCTCAAGCACAACTCGGCCTGGAGCGCGAGGAACCTCGGCCGCGGCCTCTACGAGTGGACGAGCCCGACCGGCCAGGTCCTCGACGAGTCCCCGCAGTCCGCGGTGCGCTTCATGGCCCTCGCCGCGGCCGACGAAGCCGCCGGCGCCGACCCACCACCCTTCTGACGTCAGGCGGCGGCTGCCGTCCCCGTCTCCGGAGTCCACTGCCAGGTCTGCCCGGCGTTGTCCCGGAAAGTCATGCGGTCGATCCGATACTTGTGCGCGGCCAGCAAGGGTTCGAGCTCGGTGCCGTCTTCGAGTTGCGCGCCGACATGCCATCCGGGACTACGCGGCTTGCCGGCCCACTTCTCCGCCTGTTCTGCCTCCGCCGCCGCCGAGAGCGACTCCACGAAGTAGGTGCCGGGAGGCACCACTGTCATCAGGAATGAACCGTCGCCTTTGCTCTTCGCGACCGAGTTTCCGGACGGATAGACCCGGACATCGAAGAACGGCGCGGGCGAAGTGTTCGAGACGATGACGCCCCACCGGCTCGGGACCTCACAGCTGACCCACCAACTGGCAAGCCCCGCCGCCTCATGGCGCGCGTGCTGGTCACGCTCGAAGTTCGACTGCTCCCGCGCATGCTCGAGCTGCCGAGCCTGCGTTTCGTACGTGCGCTTCGCGTACAGGCCCGCGTAGATCGCCGCGCCGACCGCGAGGGCGGTGGCGAGCGCTTCGACGACGGCCGCGGATGTGTCGAGCCAGTTCACGCGCAGAGGTTAGCGCAGCGACGTGACGTGGGCGTTGTCAGCAGAACCGAGTCGGGCAGAGCCATCCGGGCACGTTGAAGTCGTCATCGTCGTCAGTATCGACATGGACGTCGACGTCGGTCTCGCTCGGCGGAGCCGGCGCCGGGGCCGGCTCATCGCGGACACGCACGATGATCGCCTGCCCCATGGCGAGCGGCTCCCCAGCAGCGGGAATGGTGTCGACGACCAGCTCGCTGGTGCCGTACGGCTTGCGCCCCGTGCCCGGGTCATGCTCCGGGTGCCACTGGAACTCGACCAACTCCTCCACATCGTGGAGCACGCCCTCGTCTCCTGTGTGGTCGGAGGCCCGACTGTCGACGGGGATCGCCGGCATCGTGGGGTGGGCGAGGAACCACCGGTACTCCTCGTTCCGGAGGAAACCGACACGGACGGACACCGGATGCTCGAGCGGGATGCCGGCCTCCGGGGTCTGCTCCACCACAGTCCAGTTGCTCTCGGCCCAGACACTGCGTTCCTGGCCCGACTTGTCGTATTGCTCGCGCGGCCCCAGCCCAGTGCAGGATCAGCGAGCACCTCTTCCAGGGTCTTGCCGACGAACTCGGGCACGGTGAAGAGCTGCTCCGCTTCTTCGACGGGCGTCGCCTCTCCCACGAAGCACTCCGGATGAGATTCACGGAACATCGGCTCCGTCGCATCCGCGAGCAGGGCGGCGACGTGCTCGCACGCATCGGAGCGCTCATCCGCGGCCGCCGCTTCCGTCGAAGTCAGCGGCTCGGCAGTCGTGTCCGGTACGCCGCCGTCCTCCGCAGCAGGGAGGTGACGAGGATCGCGCTTCCGATGACCCCGAGGACGATGAGCCCGACGTTGGTCGATCCGACCGGCGTGCCGGCCCGGTGCGCCCGGACCGCCCTGTACACACCGATCGCGAGCGCCACCGGACTGAGAATGACCAGCAGCAGCGCCAGCAGGAGGTACCCGACGAACTTAATGAGGACGTTCACGGTAGAGGCTCAGTTCGCTGGTGAAGACGCGTCGATCACTTCGAACGGCGGCAATTCGCCGATAAGGCGCTGCGTCTCGAGGCTGACCGTGACGAGCGAGCGGATCAGGTCGACGACGTATCGCGGATTCTCGTGCTCGCGCAGCCAGGCGTTCGGGTCGTTCACGATGCCCGAGGCCTTGTCGACGCTCACCTTGTAGCGGTCGAGCACCCATTCGAGCGGGCTGCGGCCGCCGACCTTGTACTCGCTCTCCTCAAGCGGGATGCCCGTGATCGTGAGGTGTGCGTTGTACCGGATCGCCGTGTGGTCCTTGCGAGACACCCACGCGAGCTTGTCGATGCGATAGAGCTCGTACGGGTCGGCGGGCGGATCGATCGAGGTGATCTGCTCGCCGAGCTTGGCGGGCGCGACGCTCTCGTAGTCCACGTGCAGGTCGGCCAGCTCGCGACCGATGCGCGCATAATCGGCGAAGCCCTTCACGACCGGGATGCGCGGGAGCATCTTCTGCAGATCGGCGGCGAACGTCTCGCGGTACGTCGGGTGATGCAGCAGCGCGTAGACCGAGTAGAAGATCTCGTCCTTCGCCGCGGTGTCGTCCGCTGGCAGCGCCTCCCCTACGGCGGCGCGATAGCGGGCGAGCGTCGAGTCGGTGATGTTGTCCACGCGGCGGTATCCGTCGACGACCTCGCCGGAGCCTTGGGCGAGCGAGTCGAAGTCGATTGTGCCGGGGGCGTTGTCGATCAGCTCCCATGTGAACCGCGGGAAGACTTGAGACGACCAGGTGACGTTCAGGTCCGGAAGGTCACGAACGATGAGCGGAGGCGACGACTTGCGCCCGTCCGTGCTGACTGCGATCGCCAGATTCTGGTGGGCCGCGGTCGGCGCAAATCTACGCGCGACCCCAGGGCTATCGATTAGTGACGAGTCAAACCAGAGCGGTAACGCGAAGAACGGACGATAGCTGACCCGACGGACGGTTCCCGAATCCGAGGACAGCGCCTTAGAAGCCCGGCGGCGGCTTTCGAGGCTGCGAGACCATCCGATCCGCGCCGCGTCTATCGGGCGCTCGGGGTCAGCACAGAGAGCCTTGAACTCATCGATCAACCGCGCTACATGCGACCGCAGATCCGACGTGGAGAAGTTGTAAACCCAGGCGTCGCGATTGGTGGAGACGCCGAGCGCAAAATCCTGGAACAGGCCGGGGGTCGCCAACCTCCCCTTTGTCTTCTTGTCGCCAATCGACGGCCAAGTGCCGAATCGCTCGTCGCGCTGGTTGATCCAGTCGCCCGCATCGTTGGGAGTCACCAAACCATATGCGGTGCCTTCGATAGACCTCTCGACTACAAGGCTGTCGATCTTCTCCTCGCGGCTCAAATAATCACCGATGTCGGCGTAGTGGATGCGTGCGGGCCCGCTGTGCACGGGGTTCTTCACGAGGATCGTGATCGCGACGCCCGTCTGTGAGCCCTCACCGAACACGTTCCCCGCTTCCCGTTTGCGGGTCTCGCCCATATGGCGCGCGTTACCACGCAGGTTGTACACGATGATGTCCGAGAACTCCGAGCCCCAGGACTTGCGGACACCGTCGGCGGTGCCACCATCGACGAAACCGCTGTTCGACACGAACGCGATCACGCCACCCTCGGGTCGGAGGCGGTCGGTCGCCCAGCGCAGCGCGCGGTAGTAGGAGTCATACAGGTCGGCCTTGCGCGTCGCCGTCGACTGTTTCGCGTAGGTCGCCTCAATCCGGCCATCCACAATGGAGTACTTCGCGTTCTGCGCATTGTCGTTCGCCGACGCCTGATTCGACCGGTACGGCGGGTTCATCACGATCACGTCGATAGGCGTCGCGCGCTGCGCCTCCACGCGGGCGGTGTTCTCGGGGAAGACGCTCAAGGCCAGTTCGCTCGCGCGCTCGTCCATCGCGAAGGTGTCGGTCAGCGAGATGCCGGGGAAGCCATCATCCGGAAGCATCGTGCCCTCGGGAAGCTCCCCCGCCGCCACCGCCTGGTCCATGCACTCGCGGAAGACGCTCTCGATGTTGACCGCGGCGATGTAATAGCTCAGCAGCACGATCTCGTTCGCGAAGAGCTCGTGCTGGTACTTGCGGGCGAGATCCTGCGGCTTGATCAGGCCGGTCTGCGCCAGCCGGGTGAGGAACGTCCCGGTGCCGACGAAGGGCTCAAGGATGTTCACGCCCTCGTCGCTCAGGTGCTTGCCGAAATGCTGGGCGAGCGCGGCATCCGCCGAACGCAGGATGTAGTCGACGACCTCCACGGGCGTGAAGACGATGCCCATCGCGTCGGCGAGCTTCGGGAACGCCTTCGAGAAGAACTTGTCGTAGAGCGTGACGAGCATCCGCTGCTTCGCGGTGACCGAGTCGAGGCCGCGGATGCGGGAGGTGACGCTCGCGTAGAAGGCGTCGAGCGGCTCGCGCTCCTTCTCGAATGCGGCGTTCTCGTGGAACGTCTCGAGCACCCGCTCCATCGACACCGACACCGGGTTGTCGTTCGTGAACGAGCCCTCGGGGAACATCGCCTCGAACACCGGCTTGGTGATGAGGTGCTGCGCGAGCAGCTCGATGGCCTCGGCCTCGCCGATGCTCGGCGTCACCGTCGCGCGCAGCGCCTTGACGAACGCCTCGAACGGCGCACGGTCGTTGCCCTCGGCGTTGATGTGGGCCGTGATCAGCGCGATGAACCGCTGGGCGATCTGACCGATGTCGCCGGCCCAGTCGTCCCAGTACATGCGGTCGCCGACCTTGGCGACGAGCTTGGCGAAGACCGAGTCCTTCCAGGCCGCGGCGCTGTCGATGAGACCGGGAAGCATCGGCTGGACGTGCGTCGGCGAACCCGATCCGGTGCTCGGCTCTGTGTCCGTGGGCGGATCGGTCGGAGCCTCGAACGGGGAGTCCTTGCGCGGCTTCGGCTTGGTCAGGCTGACGCGCTCGATCAGCACCTGCTCGGGCAGGTTACCGGTGACTTGTGCCCGCTGGATCGCCGCATCCAGACGCTCGTCGTGCGCGCGCAGCGCCTGAAGCACCTGCCAGACGACCTTGTAGCGCTCGTTGTCGTTGAGCGCCTCCTCGGGCGAGATGCCGGCGGGGATCGCGATCGGCAGCACGATGTAGCCGAGGCGCTTGCCCTCGGCCCGGCGCATGACGCGGCCGACCGCCTGCACGACATCCACCTGGCTCTTGCGGGGACTGAGGAACAGCACCGCATCGAGGCTCGGCACGTCGACGCCCTCACTCAGGCAGCGCGCGTTGGTGAGCACGCGCGCGACCGGCTTGCCGAGCTCATCCTGCTCGGGCGCGGCCTTCAGCCAGTCGAGTCGCTCGCCGCGCTGCGTCGCGTTCATCGTGCCGTCGACGTGCATCGCCTGCACGGCGAGGTCATCGGTCGGGTCGTCGTTGAGGAGATTGCGGAGGTAGCCGTTGGCGAGCACCTCGAAGTCGTGCGCGACGTTCTCCGACGTCTTGATGTCCTTGGCGAACGCGACAGCGCGCCGCATGGGCGACATGTCCGACCCGAAGCCCTCGGCGACCTCGCCGGCGTTCCGCTTGGCGAGGGCGTTGTAGCAGCCGACCAGCTTCGCGATGTCGGTGATCTGCAGCTCATGTCCGCCGACCGAGAGATCCTTCTGGAGCCCCTCGATGATGTCGTCCTCGCTGATTCCGAGGACGACGACCTTGTAATCGGTGAGAAGCCCCTTGCTCACCGCCTCGTCGAAGCCGATGCGGTACAGCACCTCGCCGTACAGCCCCTCGTCGTCCATGGAGACGAGCTCGGCGTCCTTCTGCTTCGCCGCGTTCTTCACCTCGGGCGCGAAAATGCGCGGCGTCGCGGTCATATAGACGCGCTTGGTCGCCGCGATGAAGTCGTTGTCGTGGATCTTGACGAAGTGCGACTCATCCTCGTTCGTGAGGGTCACGCCCGTGGTGCGGTGCGCCTCGTCGCAGATGACGAGGTCGAACTCGTCACCGCGGATCCGCTGCGCCTCGGCGACCGCCTCGATCGACTGGTACGTCGAGAACACGACGGTGAGCCCGTCGTGCTGCTCATCGGTGTCGCCGAGCAGCTCGGCGAGACGCTTGCCGTTCGTGGTGGCGGGCGCGCCGAGGTCCTCCATCATCACGCTCGTGAGGTCGTCGTTCTTCCGGCGACCGATGTTGGTGTCGGATCCGACGGCGAACGCCCGGAAGCCGAGCTCGGGATCCTTCTCCCGCGACCATTCGTCGAGCGTCTGCTGCAGCAGGGCGAGCGACGGCACCATGAACAGCACGGTCGCCGCTCCGCCGGCCCGCTCCTCGGTCCACCGTTCGGCGAGCTTCAGGGCCGTGAAGGTCTTGCCCGTCCCGCAGGCCATGATCAGCTTGCCGCGGTCGGCTCCCCCATCGGCCGGGAGTCCCTCCATCACCGCACGGATCGCGTCGTGCTGATGCGCGCGCAGCGTCTTGCGCTCATGCAGCGCCGGAGCCGCCTCCGGCTTCAGCAGCTCGTAGCTCGACCAGTCGATCAGGCTGTGACGCAGATCCTCGCGGCCGATGCGGCGCACGGGCTTGCTGCGGTTCTTCAGCGCCTCGGCCGCGTTCGCCGACCAGTCTCCGACGGTCGTGTCGATCACGAGCCCTTCGGTGAACGGCTCCCTGCCGAGCGCCTCGAAGAACGAGTCGAGGTCGCCCTTCTGCATCTTGTGACCGGCGGCATAGAACTTCGCCTGCACGGCCAGCAGCCCGCCACCCTGGATCTCGGCGACGATGTCGATCCCGGTGTCGGGCAGCCCGTTGCGTCCCGGCCAGTCCTTCCAGAGCCACACGGCACCGAGCTGATCCGCCCACAGCGGCTCTGCTTTCAGGTAGTGCGCGACGAGCTGCTCGAAGTAATTGCCCTTCATCCGGACGCTGTCGGCCAGACGATCGAATTCCCCGAGCAGAGCTTCCAGCGGGAACTCGAGTTCGAGGTCGGACTGCTCGGCGGAGGGCGCAAAAGTCAAGGGCACGACATGACGGTACATGTACCCGGTGACTTTCACTCTGGCACGTCCCACCGGGCACATTCAGGCTGATTCGGTGCCCCGCGTCCCGTCCCCCGCAGCCGCCGTCATCGGCGAGAACATCCGGGGTGCGCGCGCCGCGAGGAACTGGACGCAGGATGAGCTCGCCGCGGCGACCGGCATCGACTCCTCGAACATCCGCGCCTATGAGACGGGGCGCTCGCTCACGAACCTGCACTCCCTGATCCGGCTCTCGGAGGCACTGGGCGCCGACCCCGGGACGCTCCTCGACGGCGTCACGTCGGAGATGTTCCTCACCCGCGCCGACGACGCCCGCCGTCGCGTGCACCGCGGACGCGCCGGCTCCGCGGCCTGACACGGCGCCGCGCCCGACGCCTGCCCGCGACCAGCGTGTGGGCGCCCACTAATAACCTGTCCCCATGGACCTTCTCGACGCCGTGACCTGGCCCGTGCAGACCGAGCGGCTGTCGATCCGCAGAGCGGTGGCCGGCGACGCCGAGGCCGTGTGGCGCTGGCGGCAGCTGCCCGAGGTCGGCGAGTGGATCACCCGCGCGCCCACCGACTACGACAGCTTCCACGAGCAGTTCATCGACCCCGCGCGTCTGGCCATCACGCTGATCGTCGAACTCGAGGGCGAGCCGATCGGCGACCTCATGCTCAAGATCGAGGACGGCTGGGCCCAGGCCGAGATCCTCGAGCAGGGAAAGGGCGTGCAGGCCGAGCTCGGCTGGACGCTCGACCCCGCGTTCCAGGGCCGCGGCTACGCGACCGAGGCGGTGCGCGGCGCGGTCGGCATCTGCTTCGGGCCCCTGGGCCTGCGCCGCGTGCACGCGGGCTGCTTCGCGGACAACGAGCCGTCGTGGCGGGTCATGGAGCGGCTCGGCATGCGCCGCGAGGAGCACAGCCGCAAGACCGGCCTCCACCGCTCCGGCGTGTGGATGGACGGCATGAACTATGGCCTGCTCGCCGAGGAGTGGGCCGGATGACCGCCGCACCGGCGTCCACCGCCCCGCTCGACGGCATCCTGGTCGCCGACTTCTCCCGCGTGCTCGCGGGTCCCCTGGCGAGCATGACCCTCGCCGACCTCGGCGCGCGCGTCGTCAAGGTCGAGCGCCCCGGCACCGGCGACGACACCCGCGCCTGGGGCCCGCCGTGGAGCCCGCACGCCGCCACGTACTTCGAGGGCGTCAACCGCAACAAGGAGTCCGTCGCGCTCGACCTGAAGGACCCGGCCGACCTCGACCGCGCGAAGCGGCTCGCGCAGCGCGCCGACGTCGTGATCGAGAACTTCCTCCCCGGCACGCTCGACCGCGTCGGCCTCGGCTACGACGACGTCGCCCGAGAGAACCCCGGCGTCGTCTACGTGTCCATCACCGGCTTCGGATCGACAGGCGGCGCGCAGCTTCCCGGCTACGACTTCGTGGTGCAGGCGATCGGCGGCCTGATGCACATCACGGGCGCGCCCGATGGCGACCCGATGAAGGTCGGCGTCGCCGTGGTCGACGTGCTCACCGGCAAGGACGCGGTCATCGGGGTCCTCGCCGCGCTGCGCCGCCGCGAGGCGACCGGCGAGGGGTCCCGCATCGAGGTCTCCCTCCTCAGCAGCCTGCAGGGAGCGCTCGCGAACCAGGCCTCCGCCCACCTCGGGGCCGGCGCCTCCCCCACCCGCATGGGGAACATGCACCCCTCCATCGCGCCGTACGAACTGCTCCAGTGCGCCGACGGCCCGTTCGCGATCGCGTGCGGCAACGACGCCCAGTTCCGGAAGCTCACCGAGGCGCTCGGGATCCCTGATGTCGCGCAGGATGAGCGGTTCCGCACGAACGCGGATCGCGTCGCACACCGCCCCGCCCTCCGCGACGCCCTCGAGACGGCTCTCGCCGCGGCGACCGCGGCCGAGTGGCAGGAGCGGCTGACCGCCATCGGCGTCCCGGCGGGGCAGGCAGGCGACATCGCCTCGGGCCTCGAGTACGCCGAGCGTTTCGGGCTGGAGCCGACCATCGAGGTGCACGCCGCGGACGGCGCCTCGCACGGCCGGCAGGTGCGGCATCCGGTGCTCTGGGACCCGCCCTTCGAGGCGCCGCGCCGCGCGGCGCCCGCCCTCGACGAGCAGGGCGACGCGATCCGGTCCTGGCTCGACCGCTGATCCCGCGCAACGGCCCACCCCGGGATATCGTGATCGGATGACCGGCCCCACCGACCTGCTCGACATCGACGACCTCCTCACCGACGAGGAACTCGCCACCCGTGAGGCCGTCCGCGGCTTCGTCGACGAACACATCCGCCCGAACATCGCCCAGTGGTACGACAAGGCGCACTTCCCGACGGAGATCATCCCCGAACTCGGCCGTCTCGGCCTGCTCGGCATGATCTACTCCGGCTACGGTTGCCCGGGACGCGGGGCCGTCGAGTACGGCCTGGCGGCGCTCGAGCTCGAGGCGGGCGACTCGGGCCTCCGCACCTTCGTGTCGGTGCAGGGCTCGCTCGCGATGTCCGCCATCTACAAGTTCGGCTCCGAGGAGCAGAAGAACGAGTACCTGCCGCGCATGGCGAAGGGCGAGCTCGTCGGCTGCTTCGGCCTCACCGAGCCGACCGCCGGATCCGACCCGGGGAGCATGAAGACCTTCGCGCGCCGCGACGGCGACGACTGGGTGATCGACGGCGCAAAGCGCTGGATCGGCCTGGCCTCCATCGCCGGCGTCGCCGTGATCTGGGCGATGACGGAGGAGGGCGTCCGCGGCTTCGTCGTGCCGACCGACACCCCCGGCTTCACTGCCACGCCGATCGAGCCGAAGATGTCGATGCGCGCGTCGATCCAGTGCGACATCACGCTCGACGGCCTGCGGCTTCCCGCCTCGGCGCAGCTGCCCGAGGCGCGGGGCCTCAAGGCGCCGTTCTCGTGCCTGAACGAGGCCCGCTACGGCATCGCGTGGGGCGTGCTCGGCGCCGCCCGCGACAGCTACGTCACCGCGCTCACGTACGCGCAGGAGCGGATCCAGTTCGGCCGCCCGATCGCGGGATTCCAGCTGACGCAGGCGAAGCTCGCCGACATGGCCGTGAAGATCACGCAGGGCCAGCTCATCGCCCTGCGCCTCGGCCGACTCAAGGAGCAGGGGAAGATCCAGCCGCACCACATCTCGGTGGGCAAGCTCGCGAACACGCGCGACGCCATCGCGATCGCCCGCGAGGCCCGCACGATCCTCGGCGGCAACGGCGTCTCGGCCGACTACTCGCCCCTGCGCCACGCGAACAACCTCGAGTCGGTGCGCACGTACGAGGGCACGGACGAGGTGCACACCCTTGTGCTCGGCCGCCACATCACGGGGCTCGAGGCGTTCCGCTGAGGCCGGTGGGTCATCTCGACTCGCTTCGCTCGCTCGATAACCGGGACCGGTTGCTGAGCGAGCGCCAGCGAGCCGAAGCGACCGTCGCCTGAGCCTCAGTACAGGTCGGGCCGGCGGTCCCTCAGGTACGGCTGCCCCTCGCCAACGAGGTCGGCGACGAGCAGGTCCTCGCCGTCGGCCGCGGCGAGCGCGAGCACGGCGCCATCCGGCCCGCAGATGGTGCTGAGCCCCGCGTACACCTGGTCTCCCTCGGCACCGCAGTAGTTCGCGTACGCCACCGCGACGCCGTTCTCGTACGCCCGGGCACGCACGAGCACGGTCGACACGAGCTCGTACGGCACCATGTTGGCGGTCGGCACGAGCACCGCGTGGGCACCGTCGACCGCGAGCGAACGCACCGCCTCGGGGAACTCCACGTCGTAGCAGATCAGCATCCCGACGCGCCGTCCGCGGAAGTCGAACGCCGTGGGGCGCTCCCCCGGCGCGAACCGGTCGCTGTCGAGCCCACCGAACAGGTGCGCCTTGCGGTGCGCGCCGACCGACCGGCCGTGGTCGACGAGCTGCGCCGCGTTGGCGATCCGCCCGTCCGGCAGCAGCTCCGGATAGCCGTACGCCACCGCCACGCCGGTGCGGCGCGTGATCCCCGCGACCGCCTCGAAGATCGGCCCGTCGGCCGGCTCTGCCAGTTCGGCCGTCAGCGAGGCGCCGATGTCGTACCCGGTGACGAACATCTCGGGAGTGACGAGCACATCCGCCCCGGCCTCCGCCGCGCGCGAGGCCGCATCCGCGAGCCGGGCGAGGTTGCCCGCCACGTCTCCGGGCGATGACGCGCACTGCCAGACGGCGACACGCAGCGGGCGGGGGTTCATCGGCCTACTCCGGCAGCGCCACGGGAGCGAGCTCGGCGAACCGGTCGCCCGGCCCGGGGTTCTCGGGCGACGAGGCGCCGCCGAAGTGGTGCATCACTCCCCACACCGCGTTCAGCGCCGTCTGCACGGCCCCCTCGGCCCAGGCCGGGGTGAACGACACGTCGTCGCCCGCGATGAAGATGCCGCGCTCGGCGTCGGGCGCCCCATCCTGCATGAAGTGCGTGTACATCCGGTGGTTGTAGCGGTAATGCCCGGGAAGCGCGCCCTTGAACGCCCCGAGGAAGTACGGATCGTCCTCCCACGTCACCGTGACCGGGTCGCCGACGATGTGGCTGCGGATGTCGACGTCCGGGTAGATCTTCGCCAGCGCGTTGAGCGCCAGGTCGACGCGCCGGTCGACCGAGTGCGGGAGCATCGTCAGCGAGTCGGACATCCACGAGTACGACAGGCAGATCACCGCGGGCTTTCCCGGCCCGTTGTCGAACAGGTAGGTGCCGCGCGTGAGGCGGTCGGTGAGCGTCATGCTCATCACATCGCGGCCGGTCGCGGGGTCGGTCCGCTTCCAGAACGGCTCGTCCACCATCACGAAGGTCTTCGTCGACTGCATGTAGCGCGTGCGGTCGAGCGCCATCCACATGTCCTGCGAGAACAGGCTCTCGTCGCAGTCGATCTCGGTCGTCAGCAGCCAGCTCTGGCACGTCGCGACGACCGCATCGTGGCGGCGGGTGGTGCCCCAGCGGTCCCGGACGTCGAACGCCTCGCCGTCCGCGGAGCGACAGATCGCGGATGCCGCCGGCAGCGTCGCCCCGCCATGGAGCGCGGCGAGCGTCGTCCCCTCGGGCCATGGGCTTCCCGGCCGCACCGGGAGGTCCCACAGCCCGCGCGGAAGCTGCTCGACGCCGCCCTCGATCAGGCGCTGGTCGGTGTCGCACTCGAGCACCGCGACGCGCAGGATCTCGAGCATCGAGTTGGGGAAGTCGGAGTCCCAGCCGCCCGTGCCGAAACCGACCTGACCGAAGGCCTCGCGGTGCCGGAACGACAGCTTCGAGAACGCCTTCGAGCTGGCGATGAAGTCATAGAAGGTCCGGTCGTCCCAGGTGCGGACGAGCTCGTCCCACTGGCGCTTCAGCCCGGCGGCGTCGCGGCGGCGGATGGCATCCTGAAGCCCGGTGAAGCCGATCTCCTCGAGCGCGGCATCCCACGCGTCCGACACCTCGCGGTAGAACTCCGGCAGGTCATCGAGCGTGCGCGCGTAGTGCGTCTCGCCCCACAGGTCGATGACCGTGCTGCCGGCCGCCTCGGTGAGAGGGTTGGGGAACGGCCGGTGCCTGAGGCCCAGCCGGTCGGCGTAGTGGAAGAAGGCGGCGCCCGAGCGGGGGAACCGCATGCCGCCGAGCTCGGCGACCGCGCCGTCGCCGCCCTCGAACCGGTGCGTGCGCAGGCGCCCGCCGATCCGCGTGGGCTCGTAGATGACGGGCTTGAGGCCCAGGCTCATCAGCTCGTACGCCGACACCATCCCGGCCAGGCCCGCGCCGACGATCGCGACCTCGCGGCCGTGCGCCTGCTCGGGGATCGCGCCGAGGCCCGCCCGGTGCGAGATCCAGTCGTCGAACGGGAACGGGAAGTCGGGCCCGAACATCGTCACACCGGCGGCTTCGCCAGGGCCCGTGAGGAAGCCCTCCTCGGCGGACGGCTCGTCGGTGGTCGGTTCGGCAGCGGCGCTCATCGGCTCATCGTAACCACGGCTCGCCCGCTCATCGCGAGCCCCCGAACCCCGGCCGCGTCCGGCCCTCTAGGCTGACCGCATGCGCCGTGCCCAGCGACCGAAGGGAGACGAAGTGTCGTCCAAGGATCAGGAGCAGGACCTCGCCCCCGCCGACTGGACGGCGTCGTCGAAGCGGGCAGCGCTCATCTTCAACCCCGTCAAGGTCGACGGACCGGCGCTCTGCGCGCTGGTCGAGCGGCACTCGGCCGAGGCAGGATGGCAGCCGCCGCTGCTGCTCGAGACGTCGGTCGAGGACCCCGGCCAGGCGACCACCCGCCAGGCGCTCGACGAGAACGTGGATGCCGTGCTCGTCGCCGGCGGCGACGGCACCGTCCGCGCCGTGTCGGAGGCGATCCGCGGATCCGGCGTCCCCCTCACGATCGTCCCGAGCGGGACGGGCAACCTGCTCGCCCGCAACCTGCGCCTGCCGCTCGACCGCCAGGAGGACGCGGTCGCCGGCGCCTTCGACGGCGACACCGTGGAGGTCGACATCTGCGTCGCGGCCATCCGCCGCCCCGACGGCCACGTCGAGGAGCACGCGTTCGTCGTGATGGCGGGGATGGGCCTGGATGCCGCGATGATCGCGAACACCAAGCCCGAGCTGAAGAAGTCGGTCGGCTGGGTCGCGTACGTCGACGGCGCCGCCCGCTCCCTCGCGGGTGCGGAGCCGTTCCGCATCACGTTCGAGGTCGTGAAGAACCCGATCCGCCGCGGTCAGACCCAGGCGATCCCGACGTCGGCCCGCCTGCACACGGCGAAGGTGCAGAGCATCCTGTTCGCGAACTGCGGCGAGCTGCCGGGCGGCATCTCGCTGATCCCCGACGGGTCGGTGCTCGACGGCGAGCTCGACGTCGCGCTGATGCAGCCGACGGGCCCCTTCGGGTGGCTCGGCGTGTGGCGCAAGGTGTGGTGGGACAACTCCGTGCTGCGGCGCACACGCGCGGGCCGGGCGGTGCTCGAGCGCCGTGGCCGTGACGCGTCGGTGCGCTACCTGCGCGGCATCGCGGCAGAGGCGGCGACGCCGATGCCGCAGGAGGTGCAGCTCGACGGCGACGAGTTCGGCGAGGCGACCCGCGTGTCGTGCCGCATCGAGAAGGGCAACCTGCTCGTCAACGTGCCCAAGGGCCACGACGTGCGCGCGAAGCAGCCGAAGGCCGACGTCCAGGCCGCGACCGGCGCGGCTACTGCAGAGCGCTCGTGAGCCGCGCGAGGTTGTCGAGCACGGTCGAGCGCAGCGGCTGCTGGAGCCACTCGTCGAGCGTGAGCTCGCGGCTCAGGTCGCGGTACTCGGCCTCGACCTCGCGCATCTGCTGCACGAACTCCTCGCCGCGCACGAGCAGCGTGATCTCGAGGTTCAGACCGAACGAGCGCATGTCCATGTTGCTCGAGCCGATCACGGCGACCTCGTCGTCGATCGTCACACCCTTGGTGTGGAGGATGTACGGCTTCGGGTAGAGCCAGATGCGCACGCCGGCGCGCAGCAGCGCCTCGTAGTAGCTGCGCTGCGCGTGGTAGACGACGGCCTGGTCGCCCTCCTCCGACACGAACAGCTCGACCTGCAGGCCGCGCTTTGTGGCCGCCGTGATGGCGAGCAGCAGGGCCTCGTCCGGCACGAAGTAGGGGCTGATCATGATGACGCGCTTCTGTGCCGCGTACAGCAGCCCGAGGAACAGCCGCAGGTTGTTCTCGACCTCGAACCCGGGCCCCGACGGCACGATCTGGCAGTCGAGGTCGCCCGACCCCGCTTCCATCTTCTTGAGGTCGATTCCCTCGGGCACCTCGCTCGCCTCGCTGAACCAATCGGACAGGAAGACGGCGTTCACGCTCGAGACGATCGGCCCGTCGAGGCGCACCATCAGGTCGACCCACTGCAGCCCGCGGCGGATGTTCGCACGCAGGTTGTAGCTGGCCGCGGTGATGTTCTGCGAACCCAGGAACGCGACGTCGCCGTCGACGACCAGGATCTTCCGGTGGTTGCGCAGGTCGGGGCGCTGCCACTTTCCGCGCAGCGGCTGGATCGGCAGCGCGAAGCGCCACTCGGCACCCATCGCGTCGAGGCGCTTCAGCGTGCGGCGGTGGTAGGGCTTCGAGAGGTTCGCCCAGTGATCGATGAGCACCCGCACCGGGATGCCGCGCTCGCGCACCTCCTCGAGCGCGCGGAAGAAGTCATCCGTGGTCTCGTCGGACTTGAAGATGTAGAACTCGACGTGCACGTACTCGCGCGCGCTGCGGATGGCGGCGGCCATCTCGGCGAGGCTCTCGTCGTAGTCGCGGATCAGGCGCGCGCCGTTGTCTCCCGTGAGCGGCATGGCGCCGAGCTCGCGGTTCATGCGAACGAGCGAGGTGAACCACGCCGGCTCGTTGGGGCGCAGGCTGCCGCGCTCGAGGTACTCGCGCGCCTCGTGGATGTACTCGTTGATCTGCTGCTGCCGCCGCCTTCGGTGCCGCGGCAGGCGCGGGTTGCCGATCAGCAGGAACAGCAGCAGGCCGGGGATGGGCAGGAAGAAGATCGCCAGCAGCCACGCCATCCCTGCCGTGGGGCGGCGGTTGCGCGGGACGATGATGACCGCGACGACGCGGATCGTGAGGTCGATGACCGTGACGGCGATCAGCGACCACGACGGATCCAGGAACAGGTCCAAAGACACCCCTCTCGCGCGGTCGTCCCCAGCGTATCGGGGGCGTCGGACGCGGCCGGCTCAGACGCGGCCGGGCGTCATTCCGCGGCGTCGCGGGGCGGGAGACCGCGCTTCGCGCGCTCCTCGGCCTCGATGCGCGCGTAGGCGCGACGCTCGGTGCGGTCGAAGCGCAGGATGCTGCGCAGCACGTACCAGAAGATCACGCAGATGACGACGGTCGGCAGGAGCGACCACACCACTGCCAGCCAGTATTCGTCCACACCTCAATGGTACGGCCGTCGGCTGTGTACAACCGCCGGATGACTCGTGCACAGGGGCATGAATGCCCTGTTCCCCTCCTTCACCCTGGGCCGGCCGGCGGGCCGCGGACAGGCTCGACGCATGACCTTGCAGCCCTCCGCTCCCAGCCCCGTGATCGTCCGTGCGGGCGACAGCGCTGAGTTCCTCTCGCTCATCCCGCATCTCGCGGGATGCCACCCGCGCGACAGCGTGGTGCTCGTTCCCTTCGCCGACAAGCGCACGCGCGGCGCGCTGCGCGTCGACCTGCCGGGCGCCGACGAGCCAGACCCGGCCGAACTCGCCGCGAGCTTCATCGGCTTGTTCACGCGTGTCCGCCACGCGAACCGGATCGCGATCGTCGTCTACACCGACGACGGCTACCGCGACGAGCGGGGAAGGATCGCGCGCGCCGCATTCGTCGAGGCCCTCGTGCGGTGCGCCGAGGCGGCCGACTATGCCGTCGTCGATGCCCTGTGCGTCGCGGCCGATGCGTGGGGGTCGTACCTCGAGCCGGACGGCCCGTACTCGGGGAGCCCGCTCGACCTGATCCGCCCCGAGGACCTCGACTTCGGCGACGGTGCGCCGCTCGCCGACCAGCACGCCGGCCTCGAGCTGCCCCCGAGCGACGCGGACGAACGGGATCGCGTCGCGCAGGCGATCCGCGCGCTGACCCTGAACCCCGCGGATCCGGAACTCATCCTGGCCTTCGAGGACGCCGTGACGAGCGACGCGGAGCTCTCCGCGGAGGCGCTCGCACTGCTGGTCCTCGCGCTCGAGCGTCCGGCGGCCCGCGACATCGCGCTCAGCCAGTGGTGCGGCGACCTCGCGGAGGGAAGGGAGGTCCAGCAGTTCAACGTGTCCTGGCTGGAGGGGACGGCGTCCGACTTCCGCGGTCCGCTCCGTCTTGCCGGCGAGGGGCCGCGACCCGACCCCGAGCGACTGCGCCGCGCGCTCGAGGTCACCAAGAAGGTCGCCTCGGTCGCGCCGCCGCGCCTGCGCACCGGCGTGCTCGCCTCGGCCGCGTGGCTGTGCTGGGCGCTCGGATCGTCGACGCACGCCGCGCACTACGTGCGGCTCGCGCAGGAGATCAACTCCGCCCACGGCCTCGCCAACATCGTCGCGACGATGATCCGGCACGCGCACCTGCCGTCCTGGGCGCTCGACCGGGCGATCCCCGGCCCGCCCCCGAAGAACCGCGACGAGCGGCGCCGGTGGGTGAAGTCGCGGCGGTAGAGGGCGGTGCTACTTGACGAGCGGGAAGAGGATCGTCTCGCGGATGCCGAGGCCTGTGATCGCCATCAGCAGGCGGTCGATTCCCATTCCCATGCCACCCGTGGGGGGCATTCCGTGCTCGAGGGCGCGGAGGAACTCCTCGTCGATCCGCATCGCCTCGTCGTCGCCGCGCCCCGCGAGCTTCGCCTGCTCGACGAACCGCTCGCGCTGGATGACCGGGTCGACGAGCTCGGAGTAGCCCGTGGCGAGCTCGAAGCCGCGCACGTAGAGGTCCCACTTCTCGACGACGCCCGGGATCGACCGGTGCTCGCGCACGAGCGGGCTGGTGTCGACCGGGAAGTCCATCACGAACGTGGGGCGCGTCAGGTACTGCTTGACGAAGTGCTCCCAGAGCTCCTCGACGAGCTTCCCGTGCGTCGCGTGCGACGGCACCTCGACGCCGTTGTCCTCGGCGAGCTTCAGCAGCTCGTCCATGCCGGTCTCCGGGGTGACCTCGACGCCCGCGGCCTCCGACAGCGACGGGTACATCGACACGCGGTCCCACTCGCCCCCGAGGTCGAACTCGGTGCCGTCCGCCCACGTGACCGTGGTGGATCCGGCCACCGCGACCGCGGCGTTCTGGATCAGCTCCTGCGTGAGGTCGGCGATGCCGTTGTAGTCGCTGTACGCCTGGTAGGCCTCGAGCATCGCGAACTCGGGGCTGTGCGTCGAGTCGGCGCCCTCGTTGCGGAAGTTGCGGTTGATCTCGAACACGCGATCGATGCCGCCCACCACGGCGCGCTTCAGGTACAGCTCCGGTGCGATGCGCAGGTACAGGTCGGTGTCGAACGCGTTCGAGTGGGTGATGAACGGACGCGCGGTCGCGCCGCCCGGCTGAACCTGCAGCATGGGCGTCTCGACCTCGACGAAGTCGTGGCCGGCGAACGTTGCACGCAGGCTCGCGTTGACCGTCGCGCGGGCGCGCACGGTGGTGCGGGCGGTGTCGCGCACGATCAGGTCGAGGAAGCGGCTGCGGACGCGGCTCTCCTCGTTGAGCTCGGTGTACATGTTGGGCAGGGGCAGGATGGCCTTCGCCGCGATCTCCCACGCCGACACCATGATCGACAGCTCGCCGCGGCGGCTCGAGATGATCTCGCCGGACACGGCGACGTGGTCGCCGAGGTCGACGAGCTCCTTCCAGCGCTGCAGCGAGTCGTCGCCGACGTTCGCCAGCGACACCATCGCCTGGATGCGCGATCCGTCGCCCGACTGCAGCGTCGCGAAGCAGAGCTTGCCGGTGTTGCGGCTGAACACGATCCGCCCGGCGACCGCGGCGGTCTCGCCGGTCTCGGCCCCCGCCTCGAGCTCGCCGTACGTCGCGCGCAGCGCCGGGATCGTGTGCGTCACCGGCACCGACACGGGATACGCCCCGCCGGCCGCGGTGTCGCGCTCGGCGATGAGCCGCTCGCGCTTCGCCAGCCGCACGGCCTTCTGCTCGAAGATGTCCTCTTCGGTGGGCTCGGGCGCGTTCTCGGCGGGCGTTTCAGGCATGTGCTCAATCCTATGCGGGCCCCGGTTCCCGTTTATCTGAGAGGACTGGTCGAGCCGGCGCGGCCTGTACGCCGGTCCCGGCATGTACCCCTGTGCGAGCGAAGCGAGCGTGGAGCGAAGCGACTGCCGACCACCTCGAAAACGCAACGCCCGTCGGCGGATGGAGCACAGCGACAGCCCGCGATTCCAGAGCCCCGGCGCGAAGCGTCGGGCGAAGGATCGCGCACGCTCACTGCACTACCCCGCGAAGCGGGAAAAGAAGCACGCTCGCTTCGCTCGCCAAGGGGTACAGGCGGAAGGTGGGATGAAACCCGACTCCTTACTCCTCGGGAGGCAGGATCACCGTGGGCGACGCCTCGGCGAGCGCGTGGTCCACCGTCGAGCGCACGAGGGCCGAGAGGTAGCCGCCGGGGTTCTCGACCCCGATGCCGCGGAGGATGCCGGTGGCCTGGTGGACGATCTGCCGCGAGAACTCGGAGGCGGTCGCGATCGCCTCCGCGTACGCGGCGCGATCCTGCTCGGCGACGACGACCGGCTCGCAGCCGAGCTCGACGGCGATCGCCTGCGCGATCGGCAGCACCGCGGCCGGGGCGGTCACGGCGGCGTAGGACGCCGCGAGCTGGCGGAGGTCGATGCTGGTGCCGGTGAAGGCGACCGCCGGGTGCACCGCCAGCGGGATGGCCCCGCGCTCGGCCGCCGGCCGCAGCACCTCGATCCCGTACGCGGCGTCGGTGTGAAGCACGAGCTGGCCCACCTGCCAGGCGCCGAGCTCGGCGAGGCCCGAGACGAGGCCCGGCAGCTCGGCATGCGGAACCGCCACGATCACCAGCTCGCTGCGCCGCACGACCTCGAGGGCGTCGAGCACCGGCACGCCGGGCAGGATCGCCTCGACGCGCTCGTCATCCGAGCCGCTGGTGATGCCCGTGAGGGCATGACCGGCTCCGGCGAGCGCGGCGCCCACCACCGGGCCGACCCGTCCGGCGCCGATGATGCCGACCCCGAGACGTCCGTCGCGGTTCATGCCCGGGGCTCCTCGCTGCTCCCGAACGGGGCGGGCGGCACAGGCGCGGCCGCGACAGGCGCGGGCGCCACCGCCGGCTCCTCGCCCTCCGGCACGGGCTCCTCGACGGGAGCGAGGTGCTGCAGCCACCGGTGCGACTGGTCGGCCGCCGCGGCGGCGACCGCTCCGCGGCTGACGTCCTCGAGCAGCCCGATCACGTCGTCGCGCTCAAGGCCGACGACATGACCGAGCACCGGGCCCTGCACCGTGTGCACCTGCGCCGCCGCGACGCGCTGCCAGCGGTCGATCGGCCCCTGCTGGATCGAGATCCCCTGCAGGCGGGCGAGCGGGAACAGCGCGAGCTTTCGCCACACCACCCCGCGCCGCAGCACGAGCGCGTACGAGGTGAGCGCGAAGCCGTGGCGGCGCCACGACACCGGCCGGCGCCACCAGGCGCGTCGCGCCATCGTCCGGTACGGATCCGCGACATCCGGCACGGGGCCGAGCATTCCGTGGTCCCACAGCAGCGGCCAGTCCTCGCGCGGCACACCCGGCAGGATCAGCGACAGCACCCGCTCGACGTCGGCGCGCGTCCCCACTGGCAGCACCGTGTTGAACTGCTGCGCGGTTCCCGACTGCTGCTGCGCGGCGCTCTTGCCGCTCATCCGGTTGATCTTGATCGCCCACCAGCCGAACGGGCGCCACAGGATCGACTGCGTCACCTCGACCGCGAAGATCCGACCGGGAGGCAGGGTCTCGGTGATGGTCGTGAACAGGCCGAATGTCACCCGCACGCCGTCGGGCGTCGGCGCGATCGCGTAGCGGAGCGACTTCGAGATCTGCGACCACGTGATCGCCACGGCCGCGAACACCATCGGGATTCCCGTGCCGAGCCCGACGCCGATGGTGATCACGGTGCCCTCGGTGCCGTCGGTGCTCAGCAGCAGCGGAAGGAGCACGCTCGTCCCCCAGACGACCGCGAACAGCACGAGCCACAGCGCCCCGTGAAGCAGCTGCGCGGCGATCAGGCGGCCGGCGGGGATGTGGACGACGCTCTCGGGCGCGACATCCGCGCGGTCGACGCCGTCGATCATCCCGGTCACGCCCTGGTTCAGGGCATCCACGAGGCGCGCGCGCGCAGCGACTCCGGCGGCCTCGTCACGCGCGGCCTGCCGCGCCGCGCGGGCGCCGGACGCGAGCCGCAGGATGTCGCTGCGCACCTGCTCGGCACGGTCCGTCGAGAGGTACTCGAGCCCGACGTTCGCGTCGGTTCCCGCGCCGACGACCTCGAGCTTGGCCATGCCGATGATCCGTGCGGGGAACGGGCGCGTGAGGTTCACTCCCTGCACCCGGTCGAGCGGTGCCCGGCGGTGCGAGCGGAAGACGATCCCCTTGCGCACCTCGACGTCGTCGCCCGTGATGCGGAACTGGTGGAAGCGCCAGACGACCCAGAAGGCGACGATCAGCACCACGAGCACGGCAAGGAGGATGCCGAGGCCGAGCAGGATCAGGTTGTTCTCGAACAGGAAGCCGAAGAAGTCGCCCTCGCTCGGGTCGATCTCGTCGTCGTCGAGCTCGCCCGGCGCGACGATCGAGATGAACCAGAACACGGCGTGGTCGCGGAAGTTCGACAGCACGATGCCGGCGACGATGATCAGCACCAGGCCGCCCTGGAACAGGGGGGTCAGCGGGTGAAGGCGGTGCCAGCCGCCGTCCGCGAGGGAGGACGAGCCGCCGTCGGCAAGCGGCTGCTGCTGCGCCGGCTGCGGAGCGGTGGCCTGCGGATCCGTCACAGGCCCGTCCGTCGCGTCTCGGCCACGTGGATCAGGGTGTCGCGCAGCGCCTCGGAGGCCTCGCGGCCCAGCCCGGGGATCTCGACGCCGGTCGTCGCCGCGGCCGTGACCATCTTGAGCTTCGCGATCCCGAACGCCCGATCCATCGGCCCGTGGGTGATGTCGATCAGCTGCATCCGGCCGTACGGAACGGCGATCATCCGCTGCCACAGGATGCCCTTGCGGAACACGAGGTCGTCGGCGCGCAGCATGTAGCCGAGGGCGCGGGCCTGACGCGGCAGGACGATCTGCGTGATGAGCGTCGTCAGGATCAGGACGCCGCCCGGCAGCCACGGCCACCAGTGTCCGAGGATCAGCCAGGCGGCGATGACCGCGGCGAGCACGACCACCAGGAAGATCCCGTTCTGCACGGTCTGCGACGCGACGTACTTCGGCGAGATCTGGTGCCACTGGCCGTCGAGCTCCAGGCGCCCCGCGCCGCGCGGCTCGCGGATCGCGGTGTACGTGCCCTGGTCGAGCACCGGCGGGTCAGTGCGCGGGCTCTCCGGGCTCGGCGTCGTCTCGATCTCGCTCATCAGGATCCTTCGGCAGGCTGCAGAAATGCTCCGCGACCAGGGCCGCCACCACCAGCACGGCACCCGCCGCGATTGTCGCGATGGTCGTCGCCATCGAGCCTAGCCCGGGGGTCACCGGTCGCGTCGAGACGTAGAGGACGAGGCCGAGCGCTGCGCCGAGGAACGCCGCGCCGACGAGGCTCGACGCCTTGGCGAGCATGGCGATCCGGACGGCGCGGAACGGATCCACGCGCGGGGCGTCCGCCGAGCGCACCGACCGACGCACGGGCCACGCGAGTGCCAGCGTGATCGCGCCGAGCAGCACGAGCAGGATGGGCAGGCCCACGGCGGGCGAGAACGTCGGCCGGCCCGACAGGGTGAGCAGGTGATCGACGAGGAATCCGACGCCACCGCCGAGCACGGCGGCGACGATCAGGGCGAGGGGCGACGTTCGGGTCATGCGCCTCCTCCGCGCAGCGCCGCCAGGAGGTCGGCGACGCGGCCCCGACCGGGGAGGACGGCATCCGGATCCACCTCGAGCCAGGGAGCGAGGACGAAGTCGCGCTCGGCGGCGCGCGGGTGCGGCAGCCGCAGCCTCTCGTCGTCGGACTCCACGTCGCCGTACGCGATCAGGTCGAGATCGAGGGTGCGGGCGCCCCACTTCTCGCGGCGCTCCCGCCCGTGCCGGGCCTCGATCGCGTGGAGCATCCCGAGCAGGACGGACGGCGCCAGGCGCGTGCGCACGAGCGCCACGGCGTTGAGGTACGCGGGCTCGGATTCATCCGGCCCCTCCAGCGTCAGCGCGACCGACTCGATCGGCATCGACGCGGTCACCTCGTCGACGAGCGGCAGCCGGCGCAGCTCGGCGAGCGCGTTCTCGAGGGTCGCCTCGCGGTCCCCGAGGTTGGCCCCCAGGGCGACGACGGCCGTGACCGTCGCGCGCGGCTCGGCCGTCGGCGGCGGGCCCAGCGGCATCCGCAGGTTGCGGCTCATCGGTGCGTCCCGTGGTCTTCCCGGGTCGCGTGGACGGTGACGGCGACATCCTGGAACTGCGCCTGGATCGGCGCGTGCGGCTTGTGCACGGTGACGGCGAGGAAGTGGACGCGCTCGTCCTCCATCACGGCGCCGGCGATGCGGTGCGCGAGGGTCTCGATGAGGTTCACCGGCTCGCCGCCGACGATCGCGACGACCTTCTCGGCGAGCTCGCCGTAGTGCACGGTGTCGGCGACGTCATCGCTCTTCGCCGCCTTCTTGGTGGACACCCCGAGCGCGAGGTCGACGACGAACTCCTGCCCGTTCTCGCGTTCGAAATCGAAGACGCCGTGGCGCCCGAAGGCGCGCAGGCCCGTCAGAGTGATCGTGTCCAGCGAGCTCATCCCCATCCCTCCCATGCCTCCATGACCGCGATCGCGTCCCGCGTGGAGGCGACGTCGTGAACGCGCACGGCGTGCAGGCCGTGGCGCGCCGCGAAGGCGCTCGTCACCGCCGTCGCGAGATCCTTGCGCTGCTCGGATGCGTCCTCGCCGAGCGCGGTGCTCAGGAACCGCTTGCGGGAGGTGCCGATCAGCACGGGGAACCCGAGCCGGCGCACCTCGTCGAGCTGGCGCAGCAGCGTCCAGTTCTGCTCGCCGGCCTTCGCGAACCCGATGCCCGGGTCGACGATGATGCGCTCGCGCAGCACGCCGGCCGCGAGCGCGTCCTCGGTGCGATCGCGCAGCTCGGCGGCGACCTCCGCGCCGATCCGGTCGTAGGCCGCGTTCGCGTACATGTCCGCCGACGGCCCGCGCCAGTGCCCCAGCGCGACGAACGCGTGCGCCTCCGCGACGACCTCCAGGATCTGCGGATCGGCGAGGCCGCCCGCGACGTCGTTGACGATCCGCGCGCCGGCGGCGAGCGCCGCCCGCGCGGTCTCGGCGCGATAGGTGTCGACGCTGACCACGGCGCCATCGGCCGCGAGCGCCTCGATCACAGGCAGGATGCGTCGGATCTCCTCCTCGGCCCCGATGGGCTCGGAACCGGGCCGCGTCGACTCGCCGCCGACGTCGAGGACGTCCGCCCCCTGCTCCCGCAGCATCCGGCCGTGCGCGATTGCCGCGGCCGGGTCGAAGAACCGCCCGCCGTCGCTGAACGAGTCGGGCGTGACGTTGACGATGCCCCAGATCTGCGTCATGAGCGCCCCAGGAGCGCGATGATCTCCGCGCGTGCGGCGGGCTCGGCGAGCTCGCCGCGGGCCGCGATCGTGACCGTCGAGCTGTCGCTCTGGCGCGCGCCGCGCATCGTCACGCACTGGTGGGACGCCTCGAGCACCACGAGCACACCGCGGGCATCGAGGGAGGAGGCGATCGTGTCGGCGATCTGCTCGCCGAGACGCTCCTGCACCTGCGGGCGGGCGGCGAGGATCTCGACCACCTTCGGCAGCGCGCCGAGCCCCACGACCTGCTCACCCGGCAGGTAAGCGATGTGCGCGTGCCCCGCAAACGGCAGCAGGTGGTGCTCGCAGATCGAGCGGAACCGGACGTCCCGCAGCATCACCGCGCCCGACGGCAGCGTGTCGGGAGCGGGGCCCTGCGCGACGCTGATCGTGTGCGAGAGCGGCTCGGCCGGGTCGCCGCCGACGCCCGCGAAGAACTCGGCGTACGCGTCGGCGACGCGCTCGGGCGTCTGGCGCAGACCGGGACGATCCGGATCCTCGCCGATCGCGACCAGCAGCTCCCGCGTCAGCGCGGCGACGCGCTCCCTGTCGACTGGCACCGGCTCATCCTATGGCCGGCGTCAGGCGGTGGCCGGGCGGGCCTGGCCGGTGGCCGGGCGCGTCACGGCGGCCTTGGCCGTCTGCTCGGCGGCGGTGGATGCGGCGACGCCGACCTGCTCGGAGCGGCGCGGAACCTGCACGGGCGGCAGCTGCGAGACGGGGCGCCCCTCGCTCGAGAGCCACTGCGGGCGCGGCGGCAGCTTCTTGACGTCCTTGAAGATGTCCTCGAGCTGCACGTGGTCGAGCGTCTCGTGCTCGAGCAGCGCCAGCGCGAGCTTGTCGAGCACGTCGCGGTTGGCGTTGAGCACCTCGTAGGCCTCGTTGTGGGCCTGCTCGATGAGCCCGCGCACCTGCTGGTCGATGCGCTCGGCGACCCGCTCCGAGTACTCGCGCCCGTGACCCATGTCGCGGCCCATGAACACCTCGCCGCTGGACGAGGCGAGCTTCACGGGGCCCACGTCGGTGGTCATTCCGTACTCGGTGACCATCTTGCGGGCGATGCCGGTGGCCTTCTCGATGTCGTTCGACGCGCCCGTTGTCGGGTCGTGGAACACGATCTCCTCGGCGACGCGGCCGCCCATCGCGTAGGCGAGCTGATCCTGCAGCTCGTTGCGCGTGACGGAGTACTTGTCCTCGAGCGGCAGCACCATCGTGTAGCCGAGGGCCTTGCCGCGCGGCAGGATCGTGATCTTCGTCACGGGGTCGGTGTGGTTCATCGCCGCCGCGGCGAGAGCGTGACCGCCCTCGTGGTACGCGGTGATGAGCTTCTCCTTGTCGTTCATCACGCGCGTACGGCGCTGCGGGCCGGCGATGACGCGGTCGATCGCCTCGTCGAGCGCGCGGTTGTCGATCAGCTGCGCGTTCGAGCGGGCAGTGAGCAGCGCCGCCTCGTTCAGGACGTTCGCGAGATCCGCACCCGTGAATCCGGGGGTCTTGCGGGCGACGACCTCGAGGTCGACGCTGTCGGCCAGCGGCTTGCCGCGGCCGTGCACCTCGAGGATGCGGCGGCGACCGGCGAGATCCGGCGCGTCGACGCCGATCTGACGGTCGAAGCGGCCGGGACGCAGCAGCGCAGGGTCGAGGATGTCGGGACGGTTCGTCGCCGCGATGACGATGACGTTCGCCTTGGGGTCGAAGCCGTCCATCTCGACGAGCATCTGGTTCAGCGTCTGCTCGCGCTCGTCGTGACCGCCGCCCATGCCGGCGCCGCGGTGGCGGCCGACGGCGTCGATCTCGTCGATGAAGATGATCGCGGGCGAGTTCTCCTTCGCCTGGTTGAACAGGTCGCGCACGCGGCTCGCGCCGACGCCGACGAACATCTCGACGAAGTCCGAACCCGAGATCGAGTAGAACGGCACGCCCGCCTCGCCCGCGACGGCACGCGCGAGCAGGGTCTTGCCGGTTCCGGGAGGGCCGTACAGCAGCACGCCCTTCGGGATGCGGGCGCCGAGCGCCTGGTACTTGGCGGGATCCTTCAGGAAGTCCTTGATCTCCTGCAGCTCCTCGAGCGCCTCGTCGGCACCGGCGACATCCGCGAACGTGACGTCCGGGTGCTCCTTGTTCGCGAGCTTCGCGCGCGACTTGCCGAACTGCATGACCTTGCCGCCGCCGCCCTGGGCGCTCGACAGCAGGAACCAGAACAGCACACCGAGCAGCAGCATCGGCAGCAGCAGCGAGATCAGCCCGTCGAACCACGTGGCGCGCGGCACGGCGTCGTTGAAGCCGTCCTTCGGGGCGGCGCTCTCGACCGCGGCGACGACCTCGTCGGCACGGGCGGTGACGTAGTAGAACTGCACGTCGGTCGCACCCTCGTGCGCCTCGGAGAGGTGCAGGTCGACCCGCTGGTCGCCGTCGGTGATGAGCACCTTCTCGACGGTGTCTCCGCCGAGCAGCTCGAGACCCTCCTGGGTCGTCACCTGCTTCGTGCCGGTGAGGCTCGAGATCAGCGAGAAGCCGACGACGAGAAGCACGCCGATCAGCAGGATGTAGATCAGCGGATTGCGTGTGAGCTTCTTGAAGTCCATGGTCCGGGGTCTCCCCCTGCCCCTCCTGTCGTGCGCGTCGCGGCACAAGGCGACGTGCCGTTCACGTTACCCCTGGCCGGCTATGGGCGACCTGGTATTCGCCCACGGCGTACCAGTGAGTCCCGAGCGGTCGGCCAGTCCGGCCCCGTGCGAGCGAAGCGAGCGTGGAGCGAAGCGACCATGCAGGGCGAAGCCCTGCCCCGCGGGCGCGAAGCGCACGCCGAGCCGGAGCGAAGCGACGGCGCCTCGCTCGCGAGTGTCCGGCGCGGAGCGTCGGCGCGAGCGTGCGAGAAACGTTCCTGGAAAACTATGCGTATACGTGCGGGGCCAGGATCGCGACGTCGCGGAGGTTGCGGTAGCGCTCGGCGTAGTCGAGGCCGTATCCGACGACGAACTCGTTCGGGATGTCGAAGCCGAGGTACTTGCAGTCGATCTCGACCTTCGCGGCCTCGGGCTTGCGCAGCAGTGCGAGCACCTCGATCGACTCGGCGCCGCGGGAGGCGAAGTTGTCGAGCAGCCAGCTGAGGGTGAGGCCCGAGTCGATGATGTCCTCGACGATCAGGACGTGCCAGCCGCCGAGATCCGTGTCGAGGTCCTTGCGGATCTGCACGACGCCGCTCGACTTGGTGGAGCTGCCGTAGCTGGACACGGCCATCCAGTCCATCGCGATGTCGCGGGTGAGGTGACGGGCGAAGTCTGCCATGACCATGACCGCGCCCTTCAGGACGCCGACGAGCAGCAGCTTCTTCCCGGAGTAGTCCTCCTCCACGCGGAGCGCGAGCTCCGCGAGCTTCTCGTTGATCTGCTCCTCGGTGACGAGGACGGAGGTGAGGTCGTTCGGGATGTCCGCCGCGCGCATGCGTCGAGTCTACGTAGCGCGCTGCTGGTCGCGCGCCGTGAAGTGGATCAGGCCGCCGCGGCGTGCGGCGCTGCACGAGGGGAGATCGATCGGCCCCTGGCCGGCCCAGTCGATCGCGAGCCGCGCCACCTCGAGCGTCTGCACCCGTGTCAGCGCCACGCCGAATTCGCTCTGCACGACGTGGCGGATGATCCGGTTCCGCAGCGCGGGCGGGTTCGCGGCGAGCGCCGCGGCGGAGACGGCGATGCCGGCCTCGGAGTGCTCGACGATGTCCTCGATCGTCTCGTCGATCATCTCGGCGAACGCCTCGGAGTCCTCGCGCAGCTGCTCCGCCGTGCGGGCGAGCGCCTCGGCGATGCCGGGGCCGAGCTCGGCCTCGAGGACCGGCAGGATGCGCTCGCGCACCCGCACGCGCGAGAACCGGTCGTCGACGTTGTGCGGGTCATCCCAGGGCGCAAGGCCCTGCGCCGTGCAGGCGTCGCGGGTCGTCTTGCGGCGGAGTCCGAGCAGGGGGCGCAGCCACCGCAGCCCGTTCTCGTCCTGCCTCGCGGGCGGCATCCCGGCGAGGCTCGTCGCCCCGGCGCCGCGCGCGAGGCCGAGCAGCACGGTCTCGGCCTGGTCGTCGAGCGTGTGACCGAGCAGCACGGCCGCGGCGCGTGCGTCGGAGGCGGCGTCACGCAGCGCCCGGTAGCGGGCGGAGCGCGCGGCGGCCTCGAGCCCTCCCGCGGCGCTGACGTCCTGGCCGACGTCGACCCGCACGACGATGGGGTCGATGCCGAGCGCCGCCGCCTGCTTCGCCGCGGCGAGCGCGACCGCATCCGATCCATCCTGCAGGCCGTGGTCGATGGTGACGCTGCCGATCCGGATGCCCCGCGTGCGCGCCTCGTGCGCGGAGGCTGCGGCGAGGGCGAGCGAGTCGGCCCCGCCGCTGAGCGCCACGAGCACAACGGATCCGTCCGGGACGTCGGCGAGCGACGTGCGGACGGCGAGGCGGGCGGCGGCGAGAGCGGGATCGAGCACGGCTCAACGGTACCGAGTGCGGCCGTCTAGGCTTGGGGGCGGCAGATCCCCTGATTTCAAGGAGCAACCGGCATGGGCGCCTACGACGCAGTCATCGAGATCCCGCGCGGCAGCCGCGTGAAGTACGAGGTCGACCACGGCACTGGCCGCGTCTTCCTCGACCGTGTGCTGTACACGACCTTCGGCTACCCGACCGACTACGGGTTTTTCGAGAACTCGCTCGGTGAGGACGGCGACCCGCTCGACGTGCTGGTCGTCATGGACCACGCGGTGTACCCGGGCGTCGGCGTGAAGGTGCGTCCCGTCGCGGTGCTGAAGATGAAGGACGAGGCCGGCGGCGACGACAAGGTCATCGCCGTGCTGGCGAAGGACCCGCGCTGGGACCACATCCAGGACATCGGCGACCTCGCGGAGTACACGAAGAAGGAGATCGAGCACTTCTTCGAGCACTACAAGGACCTCGAGCCCAACAAGTGGGTCAAGGTCGACCAGTGGGGCGACGCCGCCGAGGCCGAGCGTCTGGTGTCCGAGGCGTACACGCGCTTCGAGGAGCACGAGGCGCAGACCCGCACGCAGGGCGCCGGCGAGGCCCCGAACACGCGCGACTGACCCTCGTCACGCGGGGGCCCATCCTCCGGGATGGGCCCCTTTGTTGTGCGGCGCGGGCGGAGCGAGCCCGGCGAGGCGGAGGAGCGGAACCGCAGCCTTTGCGAGCGATCCCCCACCCCTCGGCACTTGCGGAGACGCCGTGCCCCTCGGCCTTTCCGAGGGACGCCGTGCCCCTCGTGCGACCGAAGGGAGCGTGCCCCGGATGGGGCCCCGCAGCGCGAAGCGCTGCCGCGACGGAGCGAAGCGACGGCGCCTCGCTCGCAAGGGCGCCGCTTGCGGCCCCGCAGCGTGCGAGACGCTTCTGATCAATAAGTGTTGACCCCGCGGGCCGACATCCAGGGGCCCGGGTCGGTGGTCGCGCCGCCGACGTACACCTCGAAGTGGAGGTGGCAGCCGAAGGAGTTTCCGGTGTTTCCCTCGTAGGCGATGACCTGGCCGGCCGAGACGTACTGGCCGTAGCCGACGATGATGCCGCCGTTGACGATGTGCGCGTAGCCGGTGCCGACGCCGTTGCCGTGGTCGAGGCGGATGTAGTTTCCGTAGCCGCCGTTGCGGCCGGCGTAGACGACGGTGCCGTTCGCGGCGGCGTAGATGGGGGCGCCGCAGCCGGCGGCGAGGTCGATGCCGGCGTGGATGCGCGAACCGCAGTAGCTGGGGCCGCACATCTGCGGGCGTGGGCCGTAGCCGGAGGTGCGCCAGCCGTCGCTCGGGCGGGCCCATCCGCTGCCCACCGGGGCACCGCCGCCGGCGGACGAACCGCCGCCACCGGACGCGGGAGCGGCACCGCCGCCACCGCCACCACCACCGCTGTTCTGCGCGGCGGCAGCCGCTGCGGCTTCACGCGCCTTGCGAGCTTCCTCGGCCTTGCGCGCGGCTTCCGCGGCAGCCTTCCTGCGGCGCTCCTCCTCGAGGCGGCGCTGCTCGGCCTCGTAGGCCTTCTTGGCCTCGACGCCCGCCTGGTACTCGGCGACCGTCTTCGCGGTGTTGTCCCGAAGGGCGGCAAGCTGGCCCTCCAGGGTGACCATGTGGTCCTCCTGGTCGGCGAGCGCCTGCTCGGCGGCGATCTGCGCGTTCTGCGCGATGACCATCTTCTCTTCGGCGATCTTCTGCAGCCGGTCGCGCTCCTCGCGGGCGACCTTCGCCTGATCCGACAGGTTCTGGGCCGAGTCGCGCGCCGTGACCGCTTCGGCGTAGATCGTCTCGCTGCCGCCGATGAGCTTGTCCATCTGGCCGAGCTTCGTCAGCAGCTCGTCGGCGCTCTCGGCGGAGCCGGCGAAGAGCACCTCGAGCGAGGTGCTGTCGCCGCCGGTGCGCGACAGCTGTGAGGCGACGCGGGCCGCGTTGGTGGCGGCGGTCTCGGCGATCTGCGCCTGCTCGTCGGCCTGCTTCTGCAGTTCGTCGGC
Source organism: Microbacterium paludicola (assembly GCF_039529675.1). Classification (NCBI taxonomy): domain Bacteria; kingdom Bacillati; phylum Actinomycetota; class Actinomycetes; order Micrococcales; family Microbacteriaceae; genus Microbacterium; species Microbacterium paludicola. Next base: position 7,558 of record NZ_BAAANG010000027.1, on the reverse strand, counting down.
GCGGAACGCCGACTCGTAGAACGCCTGCTGCGCCGCGTAGTACTCGTTGGCCGCCTGCTCGGCGGCGGCGCGGGTCTCCTCGACCCGCTGCTGCAGCTGGGCGATCATCTCCTCGAGCCGGCGGATCTCCGACTCCTTGGCGCCCTGGTTGTTCTTGGCGCGCTCGACGTCTTCCCACGAGGGGTAGTCGTCGGGGTTGTAGGTGAGGCCGAAGGCGCTGCCGCCCTGCGTCATCCCGACACCGAGCGCGACCGCGCCGACGCCGGCCATCGCCAGCGCGCTGCGGCGCGTGATCGGGGTCCACAGACGGCGCCGCTCAGCCGCGGTCGGGGCGCAGTCGCACTCCTCCGCCGAGGCCTCCGGGGCGTCCATCGGGCTGGTCACCGCCTGTTTCACATGAGTCACACTAGCAACACCCGTCGCAGAAACACCATTGATCACACCCGCGGGGCGCACGACGGCGGAGCTCGGGGGCGTCGTCATCCTGCCTGCGAAACGCCCGGGATCCGGGAGGACTCGCCCCGAATTGGTAAATCCGCAGCGGTCCGCTTATGCTTGATCGTCGGCACGTGAGCCCCGAGGTTCACCCCGGCCCCATCGTTTAGCGGCCTAGGACGCCGCCCTTTCACGGCGGTAGCACGGGTTCGAATCCCGTTGGGGTCACACGAGCTGATACAATTTCATAGTTTGGCCCTGTAGCGCAGTTGGTTAGCGTGCCGCCCTGTCACGGCGGAGGTCGCGGGTTCAAGTCCCGTCAGGGTCGCTCCGGGCGATGGGCCCTCTCTCGAGAGGGCCTTTCGCATAGGAAGCGGCAGATGTATCGGCCGTTCGGCTCTGTAGCTCAGTTGGTAGAGCGCACGACTGAAAATCGTGAGGTCACGGGATCGACGCCCGTCGGAGCCACCACCTGAAACCCCCGGTTCGCCGGGGGTTTTCGCGTTGAAGAGCGCCTGTTCGACAGGCTGTTGGCAGCAGGCGTGCCGGTTCTGTGCCGGGTAGGCCGCGTCAGAAGTGCTCGACAAGTCGCTCAGCGCGAGCCCGAGAACCTGCTCAGCAGGCGCTCGAGCACCGCGAGTGCTCCACGAATCGCGCGACGACCCGCTTAGGCTGCCGATGACTCCGTCACGCGAAGCGCCCGCAGGGTCGGCAGCCTAAGCGGGTCCACGCAAGACGAAACCCCGGCGATGTGGCTACGCCAGGGATCGTTCCGGGGTCTTCGCCACCAATACTACCTGCTTCGACTCATCCGTCAACGGCAGGGCGGGACCACGCAGGAACGTCTCAGAAGGTCGGCCGAGCAGCCACCACTGCCGGCAACGTCGACAGCTTTCGAACCCATCGCGCTGCTGCGGGCGCCACCCATTCCGCCAGCTCCACCGCCAGGTCGTAATCCTTGATGAGATCGCGCTGGTGGATCGGCTCGTGATGCGCCGCTCGGTTGCGGACGAAATGGAGCTGCTGGAATCGGAACGCGACGTCACGCTGCCGTTGGCGCAGATCACTGACCCCATGCGGGAACGCAGCGTGAACGGACGGCACCCAGAGCGACGTGAGGTACCGAGACTCCGGGATGTATCGCCAGAATCCGAGAGTCAGCTCGGCAACGACGCGGCCGTGAACCTCAGCTCGGCGGCCGTTCTTTGTCGCACGATCCCGCGCCTTCGCGATGTCCTGTCGTCCCCGCGCGTCGAGTGGGGCGGCGTCGAGCCACGACCGGCCACCGGCTCGGGCCCGTGCCCACGCGCGCAGCTCCTGGTCCATGGCGTTCCGCGTGATCACCTCGAGCATGGAACTGAGCTCGATGACGCTCGCAGATGCCCTCATGTTCCACTCATACAGAGCAAAAGCGTGGCCCGCCTCGCCGTCGGTCGCACGCACGTAGGAGCCGAGACGTTCCGCGGTCACAAGCGGCAGCAGATCGGCATAGTCACTGTCTGAGAAATCGAGCATGTCTCCCTGACGTTAGTCGAGCGCCAGCAGCCAACTGTCCACAAGGGAGAACGGAATCGGCGCAAACCCGTGCGCGTCTACGCCAACGTGGAACTGGCGGCCATCGACGCCGCGATCGCGAGCATGAGTGTGACCGTGAATCAGCGGCAGCCCCTCGTCGACTGGACGGTGCTTCTGGTGCCGTTCTATCTGCTGCGAGTCACCTCGATACGGGTAGTGCGACGCGAGCAGCGGGCGTCCTTGCCGGTCCCCCGTCAGAACCTCGGGCAGGATGGTCCATCCCGCGGCCTCGTAGAGCGGACGGAATCGCTCGATCGCTCGCTTCGTCTGAGTCGCAGAGGACACCCGATCGTGGTTGCCAGGCACGAGGTAGCGCCGACCATGCAGCCGCGCGGTCATAGCGAGACTCGATTCGATCGGCCCGAGGGCAACGTCGCCGAGGTGCAGCACCACCGCATCGGGAGCGACGGTCGCGTTCCAGCGACGCACCAGCTCCATATCCATCGACTCGACGTCGCCAAACGGCCGCCCCGCCAGTTCATTGATCCGTGCGTGCCCAAAGTGCGTGTCGGACGTGACGAAGTCGATGGCGTCGAAATCGAACCGGTCGCCATTGATGCTGAGGCTCATGATCCGACCCTTGCCACGTCACTCGCTGCGGGAAGTTCGATCTCACCGATCACCAACGTTGCCACCACCCTCCTCTTCCATGTTTTTCAATGACCGCAGCACTTCGTCAGGCTCGAGCGCGTGCGCGTCGGCGCGGTACTGGTCGAGCTGAGCTCTCTTCCGTGTCGCATCGAGCCGGCCCACGCGGGCGTCGCGCATTATGGCGCGAACATCTGCCGCCGACAGCGGCGCGTAGTTCAGCTCTCGCTCGCCGTAGTAGTCGCGGGCGACGCCACGGTTGCGGTGATATCGGCCGGTGTCTGGCACGTAGACGTAGATCTGCCCGGCCATCGACTCGTACGCGATCCAGAGCTCCCGGTTGCCCTCCGTCACGAGGTAGAACACTTTCCGCTTCCTTCCGCGGATCCCGTCGCGCGCCTAAGCAGCAGCAGACACGCCTGCTCTTCGTCGACCACCGCTATCGTCCGCCTAGCGCCCGCCACACGTCTTCGCGCAGTGCCTGGAGGTCCACGTGCGCGTCGGCGAGCGTGTCGAGCAACGTGCCTAGGCTCCAGATGGCGAGGTGCCCGTATCGAGCCGAATACAACCCGACACGTCGGATCTGGAACGAGTCAGATCGGTCGAAGAGCGCGTATGAGACGACCTGACGGAGCTGCAGCAGGTCGAGCTGGTCCGCTCGTTCACCTGTCCGACTGTTCTTTGCACCCAGTTTGGTCTTGAGGTCGACCAACAGGTCCCCCGCAATGACGTCCGCGTCGGCTGAACAGAGGACGGAACCGTCAAACGTGGGACCAATGACCAACGGGCGATCCAGATGCGGCAACAGTGCCGAGGCAGCGAACATGTCGAGCTGCGTGAGCTGCCGGAGAGCATCGTCAGAGGCGAGCTCAAGGAGCGCCTGTGCCGTACACCTCCCGGCCTCGAGCATCTCCGCGAGCGGAGAGCCTGGCCAGAGACCGGCCCGGAATACCTCCTCCAGGAGAGCCAGAGCCCAGGAGGCTCGCGCGAGACCTTCGTTGTCCCCCACGCCGCCCGCCACCTGGGCAGTCACGATCACCGCATCAATCTCCGCAACGATCGCCGGCTCACCGAGGAACGCCATCCGCGCGATACCCGCGTCGTGCATGGGTTCCAGTCGGAACCGCGTCATCAGGTCGAAAGCGGTTCCCACCGTGCCGGCATTCGCCGATCCACCGTCGACGAGGAGTGGTCCTGCGCTCGTCCGGTACGCCGACTGGATCTGTCGTGTGTTCGGGAGCCGCTCGTCGAGAAGCTGGCGCAGCGGGGAGTTCCTGTCCTCGAGCGCGGCTTTGAGCTTCGTGTACGGGTAGTCGGTCATGGTGATCTCCTTGGTCGTTAGTCAGTTGAAGAGTCCGTCGAGTGCGGTGCCAGCTCGCACGGCGACGTCCGATCGCGCTTTGCTGTAGCGCTCGGTCACCTGCAGGGACGAGTGCCCGAGGATCGCCTGCACATCGTTTGCGGCTGTCCCCGCGTCGAACAGCAGGGTTGCGAGGGTGTGCCGTAGGTCATGGATGCGCAGGTCCGGGCGGTCGAGGCGTCTCCGGAGTGCGTCCCAGTCCACGCCGCGGCGCACATTCGACGTGTTGAGGTGCCCGCCGCGCGGTCCCGTGAAGACCAAGTCGCCGCGGAGCTTGCCCTCGATCAGCCGCTCGATGGTCGGCCGCAGAACCGCGGGCAGCGGCACCGTTCGCTCCTTGTGGCTCTTCGGCGTCTGCTCCACGACCTCCCCATCGAGTCCGCGCGAGAAGCTCCGGCGGACATGGATCACTCGACCTGCGAGGTCCACATCGCCGACGCGCAGCGCACTTGCCTCCCCTGCTCGCATCCCGGTGTAGACGAGTGCGGCGAGATAGTCGCGGTACGGCCCGGCGCTCACGGCGTCGAGCATGACAGCCACCTCCGACACGGTCAGGGCTCGTGATCGAAAGCTCCGGGCGCCCTCTTCTTTCGGACGGCGCGCGAGACGTGCGGGATTCCCGGCGATGATTCCGGCGCGCGCCGCGCCTTCGAGGAGTCGGCTGAGCGCAGACAACGCGTCGTTCCGCGTCGATGCCGAGCCGTCCCATCCCGCGATCGCATGATCGATGTCTCCAACGGTGATCGACTCGAGACGCCGATGACCGAGCCAGGGCTTCACCCGCTTGCGCCAGGCCCGGTCATAAGCTCGGGCAGTCGCCGGCCTCACGCCCGACTCGATAGATGGCCAGTACCGGTCGTACCAGGCGTTGAGGGTCATCGCCCCGTCCGGGCGGACCTGTGTTCGCTCCTCACTGCGGAGCTTCTTGGCCTCGCTGAGCGTATCGACGAGGAAGCTGCGCTCACGATCCTCGCCGTTCAGCCCAGTGCCCCAGACGCGTACTTGGTACTTGTTGCGGTCGGCGCGGTAGCGGATACCCTCGGGCAGCACCCTCCGCGTCTTGGGATCGATTCGCGCGTTACCCGCGGCCACGGGTGCCTCCCGAGTCGAGAAAGGCTTCGATCGTCGATGCCTTCCACAGCATGTGCTTGCCCATCTGGGCGTCGGGGAACGGTACCCGAGCCTGCCTGCGCAGCGAGTCGAACGTCGACAGCGGCACACGGCACCTGGCCGCCACTTCCCGCCGGGTCAGGTATTCGTCGACGTCCGAGGCGCCGAGCTCGGCTCGTTCCTCGACGAGCTCCACACCATCACGCATCTTTCTCTCCTTTCGTCGGTTCGAAACGCACACGGCGCGCGTCTCGCCATTCGCGTACGGCTCTCGCCGCCTCTGTCGCCAGCGCGCGGTCACCATCGGTGCGCCGCCCCATGCCTGCGAAGCTCCACGAGCCGATGACGAGCACCTCTTCGAGGTCGTGCCCGTCTGCCCGAGCACGCTCGATGACTCGTTCGAGCCGCCAGCGCCGCCTGGCACCGCGCAGCGAGCCGAGGGTCACTGAGTAACGCCGCGACTTGGAGGAGAAGTGCCCCCGGAACCCGAGCATGTGTACCCACTTCGACAGCAGCGCATACGGTCCGTCCGCGCCTTCACCGCTCGCGATCAGTTGAGCAGTGGCCTTGATCCGATGGATGTGGATCCGCAGGCCGCCAGCGCCGTCGAGATCCTCTGTCGCCTTAGTGGCGTATTTCGCGATGTACGCGGCGACGGCACGGTCCGACAGCGCGCCGTCGAGTCCCTCGCGCCGCACAATCGGCTGGACGTCGAGCTGTGCCCCCCAGCGGAGGATCCGCCTCGTCTGCTCGCCATTGACGAGCGGCGCTTCGAATGAGACGCTCCGCGCAGCGGCCCGCACTGCGTTCGCCAGATGCGTTTCGGTCACTCCGGCCGGCGTCGGCGGGAACTGCTCGGACTCGCTCACTCCGTCGAGGCGGATGATCGCGTGGAAGTGCACGGCACCGCGTCGCTGAAACTCCGCGACCTTCGCAAACTGCACTCGCACAATCTGCGCGGCCTCACGCTGCGTCAGTCCGAGCTCGCGCGCGAGACTCCGGCGGAGCTGGATTGTGAAGCGCCGCCACAGCTCGGGAGCGTGGAACTGCCAGACGATGTGCCCGACGTAGTCGTAGCAGTCCTCGCAGACTGGATCGCCGAGCACCGAGTCATCAGCCTCGTGTGCGCCCGTGCAACCACGAGGCCGGCCGTGAGCGCAGACGCCACGCAGACGCGACCTAGTTGTCGAGTGCACCGAACCGAACGAGGGCGCCGTCAGGGTCACGAACGCCATCGGGTGATCCCCGACGGTCTCCGGCACGCCTTTCATCCCGCCGGCCGCGCCAGCCATGATCATGTGCCAGGTGTCCCCTTTGTACTCGTGGCTGCACGACTCGCAGCGTCGGGCCCGACGGTTGCCGCAGCGGGTGTACGTGAGACCGTCCGGCTGCGTCGCTCCGAGGAACTCGCGTATCACCTCCCCGGAGTGGGGATTGAGTGTGGTGGAGGAGCCAGCCAGTCGCACGGGCTTGGTGCAGAACCCGGTCCGTGCGGCGCCGGCCATCCAGTTATCGAAATCGGCGCTCCGCAGCCGCGCGGCCACGGACTCAGCGAGGCTCACCGTCCACCACCTCGCTCGGGTCCGTGCATCCGACGAACATGATGTTGCCCATGGGATCGTCCTGGACGATCGGACGACACACGCGATGGTCAAGCCCCTGCGAGTGACGCGCCTGCTGCCAGAGCAGGATGTGTCCGTCATCACACGACTGATTCGCCAGGCGGCCGTATTCGAGCTCCGTGACGTACGCGGGCTCGGCGTACGACGTCGCGAACATGTTCGCATCGTCGTCCCACTCGATGCCGAGGTTGCACGGGATCGGGCGCGTCTGATCGCTCGGAGCCGCCGCGGCCGAGCGAGGAGCGAGCGTCCAGCCGGCGACGCCCCCGATCGATGCGAGAGCAAGCCCGCCAAGGACGGCCCCCGCGATGATTCGCTTCTTCATAGTCATGATTCCTCCTCGGTCTCGTTCGTTGTTGCTCGACGACCACGCGGCCTCCTCGGCCTGGGTTCCTCATCAGCCGCTGGTAGTACGAGAGGTCGGGGATGGGGCGCGAAGTAGGCGAGCGCGGCCTCCTGGATCTGTTCGTCAGATGCAAAGGCTGCGCGGACGCGCTGCGGCGGAGATCCGTCCTCCGGCATGACATCGGCAGTGCCGGGCATCGCCGGTGAGATCTCGTGACACGCCGCACCCGCTGCGACCGCGCCGTCTCCGAGTACCATCGCGGTCTCCACGCGATCACGCAGACGCAGCCCCACCGTCTGTGTGAACAAGCCTCGAGCGGGCAGAGTCTCCTTGCGGGGGTCCTGGAGGCACGCGAATAGAACGAAGCCGACGGCCCTCCCCTGTGAGGCCAGGGTCGCGATAGCGGCGTTTGCGCGCCGCAGCAGGTCCCGATCCGTCTCATACGCCGTAAGCGCGGCCTGCTGGACATGGTCGAGGGCCGCTCCAAGCTCGTGTTCAAGACCTGGCTCGCCGCCCGCCCGC
>NZ_BAAANG010000026.1:0-30489 GCF_039529675.1 Microbacterium paludicola | reverse complement strand
CCCACACCGGCATCGGCGGCCAGACCCCCTCAGCCCGCGTTCACAACGTCACGGGGAAGTACAGCTAGCCGCGTGTCCGCGTCGATCGCGGCGCGACCCCTCGTGGTAGATTTATCTCGATGTCAAGATAAATTGCTCTCCCCGCGGGCACGTCCCGCCGCCTCCAGCTGTTAGGCCCGCCTTGGTGGCCGAAGGCAGTGCAGGAGGGCAAGATGGGGAGCGCAAGTGCGCGGTCGACCAGGAGGAGACACCCGTGTCCACGGTGAACAGCTTCGGTGCCAAGAGCACCCTGACGGTCGGCAGCACCGACTATGAGATCTTCCGCATCGATGCGGTCGAGGGCTTCCAGAAGCTCCCCTTCAGCCTCAAGGTGCTGCTGGAGAATCTGCTTCGCACCGAGGACGGCGCGAACATCACCAAGGAGCAGATCAGTGCGCTCGGCTCCTGGGACCCGAACGCCGAGCCGAACACCGAGATCCAGTTCACGCCGGCTCGCGTGGTCATGCAGGACTTCACGGGCGTGCCGTGCATCGTCGACCTCGCCACCATGCGCGAGGCGGTGACCGCCCTCGGCGGCGACGCGAACCGCATCAACCCGCTCTCGCCGGCCGAGATGGTCATCGACCACTCGGTCATCGCGGACCTCTTCGGCTCGGAGAACGCGCTCGAGCGCAACGTCGAGATCGAGTACGAGCGCAACGGCGAGCGCTACCAGTTCCTCCGCTGGGGCCAGACCGCGTTCCAGGACTTCAAGGTGGTGCCCCCCGGCACCGGCATCGTGCACCAGGTCAACATCGAGCACCTCGCGAAGGTCATCTACGACCGTGAGGTCGACGGCGTGCTGCGCGCGTACCCCGACACCTGCGTCGGCACCGACTCGCACACCACGATGGTCAACGGCCTTGGCGTGCTCGGCTGGGGCGTCGGCGGCATCGAGGCCGAGGCGGCGATGCTCGGCCAGCCCGTGTCGATGCTCATCCCGCGCGTTGTGGGCTTCAAGCTGAGCGGCGAGATCCCCGCCGGCGTGACGGCGACCGACGTCGTGCTGACGATCACGGACATGCTCCGCAAGCACGGCGTGGTCGGCAAGTTCGTCGAGTTCTACGGCGAGGGCGTCGCCTCGGTGCCGCTCGCGAACCGCGCGACCATCGGCAACATGAGCCCGGAGTTCGGCTCGACCGCCGCCATGTTCCCGATCGACGACGTCACCCTCGACTACCTGCGCCTGACCGGCCGCGACGAGCAGACGGTGGCGCTCGTGGAGGCGTACGCGAAGGAGCAGCAGCTCTGGCACGACCCGGCCCGCGAGCTCGTCTTCAGCGAGTACATGGAGCTCGACCTCTCGACGGTCGTCCCGTCGATCGCCGGCCCGAAGCGTCCCCAGGACCGCATCCTGCTGTCCGAGGCGAAGTCGCAGTTCGCGAAGGACATCCTGAGCTACGCGGACGGCGCGCACGCGCAGGAGTCCGTCGAGGTCGAGGGCACCTTCCCGGCCTCCGACCCGGGCAACACCCCCGGGGTCGAGCACGAGCACGTCGCGGTGAACGGCGTCTCGCACCAGCACGAGGGCGAGATGCACGAGCACGCGCCGTCGATGCTGGTCAGCGGCGCACCGCACGCGGCCTCCAAGCCCGTGAAGGTCACCACGCCGGAGGGGGACGAGTACCTGCTCGACCACGGCGCCGTGACGCTCGCGGCGATCACGTCGTGCACGAACACGTCGAACCCGTCCGTGATGATCGCGGCCGGACTGCTCGCCCGCAAGGCCGCGCAGAAGGGCCTCACGCGCAAGCCGTGGGTCAAGACCACGCTCGGCCCGGGTTCGAAGGTCGTCACGGACTACTACGAGAAGTCCGGTCTCGACAAGGACCTCGAGAGCCTCGGCTTCTACACGGTCGGCTACGGCTGCACGATCTGCATCGGCAACTCGGGCCCCCTCATCGAGGAGGTCTCCGAGGCGATCAACGAGAACGACCTCGCCGTCACCGCGGTGCTCTCGGGCAACCGCAACTTCGAGGGCCGCATCAGCCCCGACGTGAAGATGAACTACCTCGCGTCGCCGCCCCTCGTCGTCGCCTACTCGCTCGCCGGCTCGATGAACTTCGACTTCGAGACCGACGCGCTCGGCAAGGACGCGGACGGCAACGACATCTTCCTCAAGGACATCTGGCCCGCGCCGGAAGAGGTCCAGGAGATCATCGACTCGTCGATCTCGCGCGAGCAGTTCATCAAGCAGTACGCCACCGTCTTCGACGGCGACGAGCGCTGGAAGAACCTGCCCACCCCCGAGGGGCCCGTCTTCGAGTGGGACGAGAACTCGACCTACGTGCGCAAGGCGCCGTACTTCGACGGCATGAGCATGGACCTCACCCCGGTCGAGAACATCACCGGCGCGCGCGTCCTCGCGACCCTGGGCGACTCGGTCACGACCGACCACATCAGCCCGGCCGGCAACATCAAGGCGGGCACCCCGGCCGCGCAGTACCTGACGGAGCACGGCGTCGCCCAGCGCGACTTCAACTCCTACGGCTCGCGCCGGGGCAACCACGAGGTGATGATCCGCGGCACCTTCGCGAACATCCGCCTGAAGAACGCGCTCGTCAAGGCCGTCAACGACGGCCAGCAGATCGAGGGCGGCTTCACGCGCGACTTCACGCAGCCTGAGGGCCCGCAGTCGTACATCTACGACGCGTCGCAGAACTACCAGGCGCAGGGCACCCCGCTCGTCATCTTCGGCGGCAAGGAGTACGGCTCCGGCTCGTCGCGCGACTGGGCGGCGAAGGGCACGAGCCTGCTGGGCGTCAAGGCGGTCATCACCGAGAGCTTCGAGCGCATCCACCGCTCGAACCTGATCGGCATGGGCGTCGTCCCGCTGCAGTTCCCGGCGGGCGAGAGCTGGGAGTCGCTCGGTCTCGACGGCACCGAGATCGTCTCGATCGAGGGCCTGGACGAGCTCAACAACGGCGTCACCCCGAAGACCGTCAAGGTCACGGCGGCGCCGAGCGAGCACTCGGCCGAGGGCAAGCAGACGATCGAGTTCGACGCGATCGTCCGCATCGACACCCCCGGTGAGGCCGACTACTACCGCAACGGCGGCATCCTGCAGTACGTGCTGCGCAGCCTCGTCTGACGCACCGGTTCGAACGGCCCTCGGGATCTCCCGGGGGCCGTTCGTCGTTCGTCGGAATCCCAGATGACGCGCGTAGGCTCAGCCGTATGCGACGTACTGAGCAGCGGAGCGAGGCGACGTGAGTCTTCTCGACGGCATCCGCGATCCTCGCGACCTCGACGCCCTCACGCACGAGCAGCTGACCGATCTCGCCGCCGAGATCCGGACGTTCCTCGTGGAGAACGTCGCGCGCACCGGCGGTCACCTCGGCCCGAACCTCGGCGTGGTCGAGCTGACGATCGCGCTTCACCGGGTGTTCGCGTCCCCGGCGGATCCGATCATCTTCGACACCGGTCACCAGTCGTACGTTCACAAGCTCCTGACCGGCCGTCAGGACTTCTCCGCGCTGCGCGCCCGCGGCGGGCTGGCGGGGTACCCGCAGCGGTCGGAGAGCCCCCACGACGTCGTCGAGTCGTCCCACGCCTCGAGCTCGCTGAGCTGGGCGGATGGCGTGTCGCGCGCCTTCAGCCGCACCGGCCGCAGCGACCGCCACGTCGTCGCCGTCGTCGGCGACGGTGCCCTCACCGGCGGCATGACATGGGAGGCCCTCAACAACATCACCGACGACAACGACCGCAACCTGGTCGTCGTCGTCAACGACAACGGCCGGTCCTACGCGCCGACGATCGGCGGCATGGCGCGCCACCTCAACCGCGTCCGCACGACCGAGACGTACCGCGACCTCTCGCAGAAGTCGTCGCGCATCGCGGGCCGCTTCGGCGCGGTGGGGCGTGCGCTGTACCGCGGCGTCCGCGGCGGCACGCACGGCTTCCTGTCGCGCTTCACGAACAACTCGGCGCTGTACTCGAACCTCGACGTGAAGTACCTCGGGCCCGTCGACGGGCACGATCTGCCCGCACTCATCGAGACGCTCGAGCTGGCGAAGTCGTACGGCGCCCCCGTGATCGTGCACGTCATCACCGAGAAGGGCCGCGGTTACCAGCCGGCCCTCGACGACGAGGCGGATCAATTCCACGCCGTGGGGCGCATCGATCCGGCGACGGGCGGGGCGCTCGGCGCTTCCGCTCCCGGGTGGACCGACGTCTTCGCCGAGGAGCTCGTCCGCATCGGCGAGAAGCGCGACGACGTCATCGCGATGACCGCGGCGATGCTGCGCCCGACGGGCCTCGCGCCCTTCGCGGAGCGGTTCCCCGACCGCGTGTACGACGTGGGGATCGCCGAGCAGCACGCCGTGACGTCGGCCGCGGGCCTCGCGTACGGCGGCCTTCACCCCGTGGTGGCGCTGTACTCGACGTTCGTGAACCGCGCGTTCGACCAGGTGCTGATGGATGTCGCCCTGCACCAGGCGGGCGTCACCTTCGTGCTCGACCGCTCCGGCGTGACGGGCCCCGACGGCCCGAGCCACCACGGAATGTGGGACCTCGCGCTGCTCCACATCGTGCCGCGGATCAGGATCGCCGCGCCGCGCGACGAGACCCGCCTGCGGGAGGAGCTGCAGGAGGCCGTCGCCGTCCGTGACGCCCCCACCGTCGTGCGCTTCCCGAAGGGCGCGGTCGGCGAGGACATCCCGACCCTCGAGCGCCTGCAGGACGGCGTCGACGTGCTCGCGCGCGGAGACGCGGAGGACGTCCTCATCGTGGGTATCGGACCGTTCGCGCGGCTCGGTCTGGATGTCGCCTCGCGGCTGCGTGCGCAGGGGATCGGAGCGACCGTCGTCGACCCGCGCTGGGTCGTGCCGGTGCCGGCGTCGATCGTCGAGCTCGCCGCCCGCCACCGTCTCGTCATCACGCTCGAGGACGGCATCCGGGTGGGCGGGATCGGCACCCGCGTGCGCCAGGTTCTGCGCGAGGCCGGGATCGACACGGCCGTGGACGAGCTCGGGCTTCCCGACGAGTTCCTCGATCACGCGTCGCGTGAGCAGATCCTCGAGGACGCGGGGCTCACTCCCGCCAAGATCGCTCAGGATGTCGTGGCGCAGGTGCTCGGCACGCGCGTGCCCGTCGCCCGCCGGGACAACGGCCGGGGGCTTCCCGCCGTCACCGGCGAATTCACGCTGCGCAGCACCGGTCACTGAACCAGCGTCGACAAGCGCCGCGGGGCCGGAACCGCCTATTCCTACCGGAGCGGTGGCCTTTGTGACGTGAGGTTTCGGCGCGGACGCGCCCCCGCGCGAGCCTCCTTACTCTCGGAGGCATGCAGACGATCATCCTCCTCGCTCTCGTCGGATTCGGAGCGCAGCTCGTCGACGGTGCGCTGGGAATGGCCTACGGCGTCACCTCGACGAGTCTGCTGCTCGCGGTCGGGCTCGCGCCCGCCGCCGCCAGCGCGTCCGTGCACCTCGCCGAGGTCGGCACCACCCTGGTGTCCGGCCTGTCGCACTGGCGCTTCGGCAACGTCGACTGGCGGGCCGTGCTCAAGATCGGCATCCCCGGTGCGATCGGCGCGTTCGCCGGCGCGACCTTCCTGTCGGGGCTCGCGACCGACGTGGCGAAGCCCTACACCAGCGCGATCCTGCTCGGCCTCGGCATCTACGTGCTCGTGCGCTTCACGCTCAAGGGGCTCCCGGCGCGCCGCACCGCGGGGCGCCTCTCGCTGAGGTTCCTGGCGCCCCTCGGTCTCGTCGGCGGTTTCCTCGACGCCTCGGGCGGCGGCGGATGGGGCCCGGTCGGCACGCCCGCGCTGCTCGCCAGCGGTCGCCTGGAGCCGCGCAAGGTGATCGGCACGATCGACGCCAGCGAGTTCCTCGTCGCGGTGGCGGCATCGGTCGGCTTCTTCGTCGGCCTCAGCGGCGCGGGCATCGACACAACGTGGGTGCTCGCGCTGCTCGCCGGTGGAGTCGTCGCCGCGCCCCTTGCCGCGTGGCTCGTGCGGCTGATCCCGGCCAGGATCCTCGGCTCGCTTGTCGGCGGGCTGATCGTCTTCACGAACGTCCGGACGATCCTGACTTCCGCCGAGGCCCCCGACAGCGTCGTGAACGGTTCGCTCGTCGCGATCTCGGTGCTCTGGGCGGCGGCGGTCGGCTGGTCGCTGAAGGAGCACCGCAGGACGGTCGCGGCCGAGAAGGCCGCGGCACCCGCGGACGAGCCACGGGAGCCCGCCCTGGTCGGCGAGTGACGCCCGGCACCTGATTGCCGAAAGGCCCCGTGATCCGGAGATCACGGGGCCTTGTCGGTGTGGTGAGTCAGCGCCCCTGCGGGGGCAGGGCGGCGATGATCGGGTGGTCCTTGGGGATCACACCGACCTTGGCGGCGCCGCCCGGGGAGCCGATCTCGTCGAAGAACTCGACGTTCGCCTTGTAGTAGTCCTGCCACTCGTCGGGGAGGTCGTCCTCGTAGTAGATCGCCTCGACCGGGCACACCGGCTCGCACGCGCCGCAGTCGACGCACTCGTCCGGGTGGATGTAGAGGCTGCGCTCACCCTCGTAGATGCAGTCCACCGGACACTCGTCGATGCACGCGCGATCCTTGACATCCACACACGGCAACGCGATGACGTAGGTCATGCGCGTGCGAGCGTGCCGGAGCGGGAGATCGCCACCTGCTCGTCGCGGGGGACGAGCTTCACGCGCTCGCGCGCGTGACGGTGGGTCGCGCCGGCGTGGCGCTCGTGGGCATCCAGCGCGAGCCAGCCCTCCCACGTCGTGTAGGCGACGTCGCGCTGCTCGAGCAGTTCGACCACGCCCGCCTCCGTCACCGCGGCGAGCAGCCCGGCCTGCGCGTCGGCGACGAGGTGCCCGACCGTCTCCATCGCGTCCGACTTCGTGTGGCCGATGAGGCCCACGGGGCCGCGCTTGATCCAGCCGGTGGCGTACAGGCCCGGCGCATCCGTGACGCGTCCCCCGGCGTTCGGGATGACGCCGCGCGTGTCGTCGAACGGCGCTCCCTCGACGCGGGTGCCGAAGTAGCCGACCGCGCGGTACACAGCCTGCAGCGGATACTCGACGAACTCGCCCGTCCCCACAACGCGCCCGTCCTCGGTGCGGGTGCGCTCGAAGCGCATCCCCTCGACCCGGTCGTCGCCGATCACGGCCGCCGGCGCGTGCCAGAAGTGGAGGTGGAGGCGCCGGGACGCGCCGGTCGGCTCCGTGCCCCGCCACGAGTTCAGCGTCCGGAGCATGATCTTCAGCTGGTTCGTCGGGGCGGTCGAGGGGTCGACGTCGGCGAAGTCCGCCTCATCCAGGACGATGTCGACGCCCGAGAGCTCGCCGAGCTCGCGCAACTCGATGGGTGTGAACTTGATGTCGGCCGGCCCGCGGCGGCCGAAGACGTGCACGTCGGTGACGCGCGAGGCCTCGAGGCCCTCGAGCACGTTGTCGGGGACCTCGGTGGTGCGCAGATCCTCGGGCAGCTTCGCGAGCACGCGCGCGACGTCGAGCGCCACGTTGCCGTTGCCGATGACGGCGACCTCCCGCGCATCGAGCGGCCACGTGCGCGGCACGTCGGGGTGACCGTCGAACCAGGCGACGAAGTCGGCGGCGCCGAAGGAGCCCGGGAGGTCGATGCCGGGGATGTCGAGCGCGGCGTCGCGGATCGCGCCGGTGGCGAGGATGACGGCGTGGTACCGCTCCTGCAGCTCCTCGATCGACACGTCGCGACCGACCTCGATGTTGCCGAGGAAGCGGATGCGCCCCGCGTCGAGCATCTCGTGCAGCGAGTCGACGATGCCCTTGATGCGCGGATGATCCGGGGCGACGCCGTACCGGATGAGGCCGTACGGCGCGGGGAGCGACTCGAGGAGGTCGATCGCGACGGATCCGCCGGCCTCCTCGACGGCGTTCGCGAGCAGGTTGCCGGCGTAGATGCCCGCCGGGCCCGCGCCGACGATCGCCACGCGCAGGTGGAGGCGGGGGCTGCTGTCGAGGCTCATTGTGCTGTCTTTCGTTCGGAGACGTGGACGCGGCGCGTCGACGGTCTCGGCGGGTGCGAGGGGCGGGGAGGCAGGGGAGCCGCGCGGCGGCGCGATGCCGCTGCAGCGGCGTTCAGCCGCGGACGGTGCCGGCCGCGATGGTGTGGCCGTCGCCCGGCCGGATGACGAGGAACGATCCGGAGTGCCGCGACACGGCGTACGGCTCGAGCGGCAGGGCCTCGGCGAGGCGGATGCGCGCGCGTCCGATCTCATTCGCCTCGAGAGTGTCGGCGGGGACGTGCGCGAACGAGTCGAGGTCGCGGCGATCGACGATCTCGTCGATCACCGCCTGGACCGTCTTCGTGCCGTGCTTGACGAGCACCCGGGCGCCGGCCACGAGCGGCCGCTCGTCAAGCAGGAAGACGTTCGCGTCGATCTCCTTCGCGAGCGTCGGCTCGGCGCCCTCGGCCACCAGGACGCTGCCGCGCGCCGCGTCGACGTCGTCGACGAGCCGCACCGCGACGGACTGGGGCGCGGCGGCCTCGACGACCGGCACGCCCGCGAGCTCGACGGCCGCGACGGTTGTGGAGATGCCCGCCGGAAGCACGCGCACGCGGTCGCCGACCCGCACCGACCCTGCCGCGATCCGTCCCGCGGCGGCGCGGTAGTCGCGCAGGCGCTCGGCCGCGCCGGGCTCTTCCGCCAGCAGCACGGGGGACAGCCCGCCCTGCGGGCGCAGCACGAGCTGCACCGGAAGGCGGAACGCCTCCTGCTCGCGGTCCTCGGCGTCGGCCGCGGGCAGCTGCTCAAGGAGCTCGAGCAGGGAGGGACCCTGATACCAGGGCGTGCGGGCGGAGCGCTCGACGATGTTGTCGCCCTCGAGCGCCGACACGGGCAGCACATGCACGTCGCCGAGCCCCAGCTCGGTCGTGACCTCGCGCACCTGCGTCTCCACCGGGCGGAAGGCGGCCTCGGCGTAGTCGAGCAGGTCGATCTTGTTGACCGCGACGATCACGTGCGGCACACGCAGGAGCGCGGTGACGGCGAGGTGGCGGCGCGTCTGCTCGAGCACTCCCTTGCGACCGTCGATGAGCACAACGACCGCGTCGGCCGTGGTCGCCCCGGTGACCATGTTGCGCGTGTACTGCACGTGACCGGGGCAGTCGGCGAGGATGAACGAACGCTCGGCCGTCGCGAAGTAGCGGTAGGCGACGTCGATCGTGATCCCCTGCTCGCGCTCGGCGCGCAGGCCGTCGGTCAGCAGGGCGAAGTCGATGCCCTCCGCCCCGGCGAAGCCGCGCTCACGGGACGTGCGGGTGACCTGCTCGAGCTGGTCGGCGAGGATCGCCTTCGAGTCGTGGAGCAGGCGGCCGACGAGCGTCGACTTGCCGTCGTCGACCGATCCGGCCGTGGCGAAGCGGAACAGGGTCGAGGGAGCGAGCGTGGTCATCAGAAGTATCCGTCCTTCTTGCGGTCTTCCATCGCCGCTTCGCTGATGCGGTCGTCGGCGCGGGTGGCGCCCCGCTCGGTCAGGGTCGACACGGCGACCTCCGCGACGATGTCGGAGACGTGCGTCGAGGCAGACTCGACGGCCCCCGTGCAGCTCATGTCGCCCACGGTGCGGTAGCGGACGGTGCGCGTCTCGACCGTCTCCTCCGGCCGCGGTGCGGAGTGCGGTCCCACCGCCATCCACATCCCGTCGCGACGGTAGACCTCGCGCCGGTGCGCGAAGTAGAGCGGGGGAAGCGCGATCCGCTCGCGCTCGATGTAGCGCCAGATGTCGAGTTCGGTCCAGTTCGAGATCGGGAACACGCGCACGTGCTGCCCCGCGGTGTGCCGACCGTTGTAGAGGCTCCAGAGCTCGGGGCGCTGGTTGCGCGGATCCCACTGGCCGAACTCGTCGCGGAGCGAGAAGATCCGCTCCTTCGCGCGGGCCTTGTCCTCGTCGCGGCGTGCGCCGCCGAAGACGGCATCGTGCCGGCCGGCCGTGATCGCGTCGAGCAGGGGCTGGGTCTGCAGCGGGTTGCGGGTGCCGTCTGCCCGCTCGTGCAGGCGACCGTCGTCGATGTAGTCCTGCACGCGTGCGACCTCGAGCGTCAGTCCGAGCCGCTCGACCGTCTCGTCGCGGAATCGGATCACCTCGGGGAAGTTGTGCCCGGTGTCCACATGCAGCACGGGGAAGGGCACGCGGCCCGGGAGGAAGGCCTTCGCGGCGAGATGCAGCACAACGACGGAGTCCTTGCCGCCGGAGAACAGCAGTACGGGCCGGTCGAACTCGGCGACGACCTCCCGGATGACGTGGATCGCTTCGGCCTCGAGCAGATCGAGGGTCGACAGGCGCTGGGCGGGTCGCGTGGGCGCGGTCAGGATGTCGCTCATGTGTGGAGTCCGCATTCGGTCTTGTCGAGTCCGGCCCAGCGGCCGGAGCGGGGATCGTCGCCGGGGGCGACCGGGCGGGTGCAGGGCTTGCAGCCGATCGACGGGTACCCGAAGTCCAGCAGCAGGTTCATCGGCACCCGGTGGAGGGTCGCGTAGGTCATGAGGTCGTCGAAGCTCCATGCCGCGACGGGGTTGACCTTCACGAGGCCGTTCTTCGCGTCCCACGACACGAGCGGCGTGTTCGTTCGCGTGGGGGCCTCCTCGCGGCGCACGCCCGTGAACCACACCTCGTACCCCTGCAGCGCGTCGTGGAGGGGAGCCACCTTCCGCAGCGCGCAGCATCGCGCCGCGTCACGGGCGAACAGGTCGGCGCCGTGGGCGGCATCCTGCGCGGCGACCGTCTGCTCGGGGAGGACGTCGACGATCCGGACATCCAGCGCACGGGCGACCTCGTCGCGCGTGGCGATCGTCTCAGTGAAGTGGTAGCCGGTGTCGAGGAAGAGGACGTCGACCCCGGGCAGCTGCTGGGCCACGAGGTGCGGAAGGGCGGCATCCGCCATCGAGCACGCGACGGCGACGGCACCGACGCCGAAGTTGCGGGCGACCCACGCGACGACCTCGGCCGGAGTCGCCTCCTCGTCGGTGAGACTGCCGAGCTCCGCGTTCCCCTGCAGCGCCAGGGCCTCGAGCTCCTCGGCGGAGCGGCGCGTCGCGACGCGCGGCGCGAGCGAGACGGTCATCGCAGCTCCGCCTCGTCGACGCGGTGCGCCCACTGTGCGAACGTCTCGTCGCCGGCCCGCCCCGCGACGTAGCGCGTCGCGAGCAGCTCGACATAGTCGGCGATGCCGTCGGCGGTGACCTTGAGGCCGCGCACGGTGCGGCCGAGGCCGGCCTCCGCGCGCTCGCTCGAGGCGAGGCCGCCGCCGAGGTGCACCTGGAAGCCGGGGACCTGGTTTCCCTCGTCGTCGGTGATGATCTGGCCCTTGAGCCCGATGTCCGCGGTCTGGATGCGGGCGCACGAGTTCGGGCAGCCGTTCACGTGGACGCTCAGCGGGGCGCTCAGGTCGAGGCCGTCGAGCCGCTCCTCGAGCTCCAGGATGGCCGCGCGGGCGGTGTCCTTCGTGTTGACGATCGCGAGCTTGCAGTACTCGATGCCCGTGCACGCGATCGTGCCCCGCCGGATGAGGCTCGGCCGGGCGCTCAGCTCGAGCGCGTCGAGCCTGGCGATGAGCGACTCGACCCGGTCCTCGGGCACGTCGAGCACAACGAACTTCTGATGCGGCGTGGTCCGCACGCGCGTCGACCCGTGCGCCTCGACGAGGTCGGCGAGAGCGGTCAGGCGCGCGCCGGAGACACGGCCGACGATCGGGGTCGCGCCGATGTAGAAGCGGCCGTCCTTCTGCCGGTGCACACCCACGTGATCGCCGGGGGTGGCCGGCTTCGGGGCGGCGGGCCCGTCGGCGAGACGGTAGCCGAGGTACTCGGTCTCGAGCACCTCGCGGAACCTCTCGACTCCCCAGTCGGCGAGCAGGAACTTCAGGCGCGCCTTGTTGCGGAGGCGGCGGTAGCCGTAGTCGCGGAAGATGCTGGCGACGCCGTGCCACACGGCGGCGACCTGGTCGGGGGCGGCCCAGGCCCCGAGGCGCTCACCGAGTCGCGGCACTGTCGAGAGCGCGCCTCCCACCCACACGTCGTACCCGACGCCGTGCTCGGGGTGGTCGACGGCGACGAAGGCGACGTCGTTGATCTCGTGGACGACATCCTGGCTCGGGTGCCCCGTGATCGCCGACTTGAACTTGCGAGGCAGATTCGCGAGCGAGGGGTCGCCGATGAAACGGCTCGTGATCTCGTCGATCTGGGGGGTGGGGTCGATGAGCTCGTCGGCGGCGATGCCGGCGACGGGCGAGCCGAGGACGACGCGCGGGACATCGCCGCACGCCTCCGTCGTCGACAGACCCACGCCCTCGAGACGGCGCCAGATCTCCGGCACGTCCTCGACACGCACCCAGTGGAGCTGGATGTTCTGACGGTCGGTGAGGTCGGCGGTGTCGCGCGCGAACTCGGTGGAGATCCCGCCGATGACGCGCAGCTGCTCGGTCGTGAGCTGCCCGCCGTCGATGCGGACGCGCAGCATGAAGTACTCGTCCTCCAGCTCGTGCGGCTCGAGCGTGGCGGTGCGGCCGCCGTCGATGCCGGGCTTGCGCTGGGTGTAGAGGCCCCACCAGCGGAAGCGCCCGTGGAGGTCCGTCGGGTCGATCGAGGCGAAGCCGCCCTGCGCGTAGTCGTTCTCGATGCGCGCGCGGACGTTCAGGCCGTCGTCGACCTGCTTCCACTCCTCGTTCGCGTTCAGCGGCGCCGTGCCATCGACCAGCCACTGTCCGTTCGGCTTGCCGGACGGACGGACGCGCGCGCCGCGCACCGGGGCGGCGGGAGCAGCGATCTCCGTGGGTGTCATGCGGGGTCTCCTCTGACTCGTCGTCTCCTGGAGACTAGGGAGCACCGTGTGGATGCCGACACGAAGAGACGTGGTGTTACGAATCCCCACCGCGCAGGTAGGAAAACCTCGACCGCGCCGGTTATCCGGCCCTGATCAGGGGATCAGATGAAGAACTCCGGCGCGTCCGTGCGCCGGTCGGGGTGGGGACTCACCCACGCGGCGGGCGAGCGCACGAGCGCGGCCACGTGGTCGGGCAGCCGCGAGGCGGCGAGGTCGGCCAGGGTGGTGCCCTCGAGCACTTCGCGCACGCTCGCGCGCAGCGCGACCCAGAGCTCGAGCAGCACGCCCTCCTCGCGCATCTCGCTCGGGCGCTGATCCCGCACGAACACAAGCGGGCCGTCGACGGCCCGGATGACGTCGGCGACCGTGATGCGCTCGGCGGGCCGGGCCAGTTCGTAGCCGCCGCCGGCGCCGCGGCGGCTGGTCACCACCCCCGCGCGGGTCAGGCCGGTCAGGATGCCCTCGAGGAACTTCCCCGGGATCTCCTCGGCGTTCGCGATCTCGGCGCTGGTGACCACTCCCGCCGTGCCGGCGAGCAGCACCGAGGCGCGCACGGCGTATTCGGCACGGGCGGAGATGCGCATACGCCGATCCTGTCACGACGCACGAAGGACCGGATCCCGCGGGATCCGGTCCTTCGTGTGGTGTCGTCCGCCGTCGTCAGCGGTTGGCGGCTCCCCGCAGGGGCGGGGTGTGGAACGTGCGACCCGTCGCGCGCTCCGAGGCTCCGGAGCGGTCGAGGTAGGCCGAGGCACCGCCGTTGATGAACGGCCAGCCGCCGCCGAGGATGAGGCAGAGGTCGATGTCCTCGACCTCCGGCACAACGCACTCGTCGAGCATCAGCCGGATCTCGCTGGCGAGGCCGTCCTCGACCCGACGCAGGATCTCGTCCTCCGTCGCGGGGCTCTTGCCCGTCTCGAGCACCTTCTGGGCCTGCTTCGTCCAGCCGGTGACCCTGCCGCTCTTGTCCTTCTCGACGACGTCGCCGACCTCGGCGAGGCGGTGCAGGTTCTCCGACGCGAAGAAGCGGTCGGGGAAGTGGCGCACCATCGTGTCCTGGACGTGGGCGGCGACCTTCCAGCCGACAAGGTCGATCAGCTGGAACGGCGTCATCGGCAGGCCGAGGGGCGCGAACGCCTTCTCGACCGTGAGGAGCGGGGTGCCCTCGTCGACGGCGCGCGCCGCCTCGCCCATGACCTTCGCCAGCAGGCGGTTCACAACGAACCCGGGCGCGTCGGCCGTGAGAACGGCGTTCTTGCGCAGGTTCTTGGCGACCACAAACGCGGTCGAGAGCGCCTCGTCGCTCGCCTGCGGGGTCTTCACGATCTCGATCAGCGGCATGACCGCGACCGGGTTGAAGAAGTGGAAGCCCACGAGCCGCTCGGGGTGCTCGAGGACGGATCCGATCTCCTCGACCGACAGCGACGACGTGTTCGTCGCCAGGATGGCGTCGGGGGCGATGATCTGCTCGATCTCGCGGAACACCTGCTGCTTGACGCCGGTCTCCTCGAACACCGCCTCGATCACGAAGTCGCAGTCGGCGTACTCGCTCTTGTCGACAGTGCCGTGCACCAGCGCGCGGAGGCGGTTGCCGGTGTCGGAGTCGATGCGCCCCTTCGCCTCGAGCGCGGCGATCTCGTCGCGGATGTAGGCGAGACCCTTGTCGACGCGTGCCTGGTCGATGTCGGTGATGAGCACCGGCACCTGCAGGCGACGCACGAACAGGAGCGCGAACTGGCTCGCCATGAGGCCCGCGCCGATGACGCCGACCTTCGTGACCTTCTTCGCGAGCTCCTTGTCGGGCGCGCCCACCGGGCGCTTCGCCCGCTTCTGCACGAGATCAAACGCGTACATCGAGGCGATGAACTGGTCGCCCGAGATGAGCTCGGCGAGCACCTCGTCCTCGCGCGCGAAGCCCTCCTCGACGGATCCGGACTTCGCCTTGTCGATGAGGTCGAGGGCGAGGTAGGGCGAACGGGGGACCGTGCCGATCCGGCTCTCGAGCATTCCCCGCGCCATCTTGACGGCGATCGGCCACTTGGTGAGGCGCTCGATCTTGCCCGGCGCGTTCTTGCGCTCGACCTTGGTCGTGCCGGCGAGCACGCCGTCGGCCCAGCGCAGCGAGTCCTCGAGGAAGCTCGTCGGGCTGAAGATCGCGTCGAACATCCCCAGGTCGAATGCCTGCTGCGGCTTGAGGGTGCGGTTCTGCTTGAGCGGGTTCGAGATGATCACCTCGAGCGCGTTCTCGATGCCGATCAGGTTCGGCAGCAGCGTGACGCCGCCCCATCCGGGGACGAGACCGAGGAACACCTCGGGCAGCGCGATCGCGGCGGCCGACGAGTCGACAGTGCGGTAGGTCGAGTTCAGCGCGATCTCGACGGCGCCGCCAATGGCGAGCCCGTTGACGAACGAGAACGACGGAACACCGAGTGCCGACAGCTTGCCGAGCACGTGGTGGCCGAGCTGGGCGATGAGGCGCGCGATGTCCTTCGATGGCAGGTCGCCCACGCTGGAGAGGTCGGCGCCGGCGGCGAAGATGTACGGCTTGCCCGTCACGGCGACCGCGTCGATCTCGCCGGCGGCGGCGCGCTTCTTCAGCTCGTCGAGCGTCGCTCCGAGCTCGGTGAGCGTCGCGGGCCCCAGGGTGTTGGGGCGGGTGTGGTCCTTGCCGTTGTGCAGCGTGATCAGCGCGATGGTGCGGCCGCTGGGCAGGCGCACGTCGCTGACCAGCGAACGCGTCACGACCTCGTCGCCGGAGAGCGCGAGGAGAGGGGAGAAGTCGATGGTGGTGTAGTCGGTCACGGCTGCGCTCACTTCTGCTTCTTCTTCTTGCCGGTGTAGTGCGGGTTCTCCCAGATCACGGTGCCGCCCTGGCCGAGGCCCACGCACATCGCGGTCATGCCGTAGCGCACCTCGGGGTGCTCGGCGAACTGCGCCGCCAGCTGGATCATCAGGCGCACGCCGGACGCCGCCAGCGGGTGTCCGAGCGCGATGGCGCCGCCCCACTTGTTGACGCGGGGGTCGTCGTCGGCGATGCCGAAGTGGTCGAGGAGCGAGATCACCTGGATCGCGAAGGCCTCGTTGAGCTCGAACAGGCCGATGTCATCGATCGTGAGCCCCGCCCTGACGAGGGCCTTCTCGGTGGAGGGGATCGGTCCGATGCCCATGATCTCGGGCTCGACGCCCGCGTAGGCGAACGAGACGAGCTTCATCTTCGGGGTCAGGCCGAACTCCTTGACCGCCGCGCCGCTCGCGAGCAGGCTCACGGTCGCGCCGTCGGTGAGGGGCGATGCGGTGCCGGCCGTGACACGACCGTGCGGCCGGAACGGGGTCTTCAGCCCGGCGAGGCCCTCCATGTTGGTCTCGGGGCGGCGGCCCTCGTCCTCGGTGGCGAGCCCCCAGGTGCCGTCGGCGCCAGAGATGGCGACGGGCACGAGGTCGGGCTGCAGCTTCCCGGCCTCGTAGGCGGCCTGCGCCTTGTGCTGGCTCAGCATGCCGTAGCGGTCCGCGCGCTCCTTGGTGAGGTGCGGGAAGCGGTCGTGGATGCGCTCGGCGGTGACGCCCATGTTGAGCGCACCGGGGTCCACAAGCTTCTCGGCCACAAATCGGGGGTTCGGGTCGGAGTTCGAGCCGATCGGGTGCTTGCCCATGTGCTCGACGCCGCCGGCGATGGCGAAGTCGTACATGCCGACGCCGATCGACGCGGCCATCGTGGTGACGCTCGTCATGGCGCCCGCACACATGCGCTCGACCGCGAGGCCGGGCACGGTCATCGGCAGCCCCGCGAGGATGCCGACGGTGCGGCCAAGGGTGAGGCCTTGGTCTCCCGTCTGCGAGGTCGCGGCGATGGCGACGTCGTCGATGCGATCCTTCGGGATCTCGGTGTTGCGCTCGAGGAGACCCTTCATCGCCTTGACGGCGAGGTCATCCGCTCGCGTGTTCCAGTACATGCCCTTTTCGCCGGCGCGCCCGAAGGGGGTGCGCACTCCGTCGACGAAATAGACATCAGCCAGCTCGGCCACTCTGCCTCCAGTCGGATCGGGCCCGCCAGTCTCGCTGACGGCCCTGTCTGATCGGGTCAGCCGGGCACGCCGGCGGACCAGTATCGGTTCCCGCTCAGCCTACGGAGGGGGCGTTCGCACGCACGAAGCGGTTGGCCCGGATCCACTAAGCGGGTTCGACGGGCTCGTCGTCCGATTGCACGGCCCGCACAAACGCGGAGGCGATGATCTGTGCGGTCTGTTCAATCTGCCACTCGCGCGCGCCGAGGCGACGGAGCGCATCCGCGATCCCGTCGGCGTCCGCCGGGACGGGCGGCTCCCACGCGACGCGACGAAGCGTGTCGGGCGTGAGCAGGTTCTCCGTCGGCATCGAGAGCTGCTCCGCGCGCTCCTCGACCGCGGGGCGCGCCTGCTTCAGGCGGGCGTCGGCCTCGGGGTTGCGGTCGACCCACGCCCGAGGCGGCGGCAGCGTGTCGCTGGGAACCCGCTCAGCCGGCAGGTCGGCGCTCTCGCGCCCGACGACGATGGCGTTCCACCAGCGGTCGAGCTGCGAGCGGCTCGCGCGTCCGTTGAAGGCCTTGAGGGCCGCGAGCTCGGCCTTCGTCGCCGGTGATGCGATGACGGCGGCGACGAGCGCGCGATCCGGCACGAGGCGGCCGGGGGAGATGTCCTGCTGCATCGCGTACTCCTCGCGCGCAAGCCACAGCTGGCGGGCGACTGCCAGATTGCGGCGGCCGCGCACGGTGTGGAGACCGCTCAGCCGGCGCCACGGCTCGGCCCGCGGGGGCTTCGCCTCGCGCACCCGGGTCGCTTCGAACTCCTGTGCCGCGTACTCGGTCTTCCCGGCCTCCGCGAGGGCATCCACGAGCGCGTCGCGCACGTCGATGAGGTGCGTGACGTCCAGGGCGGCGTACTCGAGCCATGCCTGCGGGAGCGGTCGTGTCGACCAGTCGGCGGCCGAGTGCTCCTTCTTCAGCGTGATGCCGAGGGTCGCCTCCACGACGGCGGCGAGGCCGACGCGCTCCCAGCCGAGCAGGCGCGCCGCGAGCTCCGTGTCGAAGATGCGCGGCGGCAGCAGGTCGAGTTCGCGCAGGGAGGGGAGGTCCTGGCTCGCGGCATGAAGCACCCACTCCTCGTCGCCGATCGCGTCCTGCAGCGGCGACAGGTCATGGAGCGCGGGCGGGTCGAAGAGGAAGACGCCCGCGTCGCGGCGGAACACCTGCACGAGGTAGGCGCGCTGCGAGTAGCGGAAGCCGGACGCGCGCTCGACGTCGACCGCGACCGGCCCCGTCCCGGCGGCCAGGGCCGCGCATGCCGCGGCGAGCTCCTCACTCGTGTCGATCACGTCGTACTGAGGGGCCTCAGCCATTCGGATTCCTCCGCTCCCCGAGGACGGCGATGCCCTCGGACCCCGGCGGGAGACCCGCCAGCATGCATACGAGCTCGGCCCAGGCCTCGAGGTGCGCGCCGAACGCGCCGTCGGGCGACCACGAGGCACGCAGCTCGATCTGGGCGCCGTCCCCCTCGTCGGAGAGGGAGCCGAAGCCCTTGGACAGGATCTTGGTGGCAGTGCCCGACGTGGAGTGGTACTGCGCACCCCGGGACTCGAGCGCATCGACAAGCCACGACCACGTGACGTCGGCGAGCAGGGGATCGGTGCCGATCTCGGGCTCGAGAGGCGCCTGCGCGAAGGCGACGATGCGCCAGGCCCCGCCCCAGGTATCCGGCTCCGAGGGGTCGTGGAGCAGGATGAACCTGCCGGTGCCGTAGGGTGATTCGCCCTCCTCGGTGGGGCGGACGTCCCCGGCCAGAGCGAGGCTGAACGGCGCGACGCCCTGCGGCGACGGGATCTCCCGCACGACGAAATCGGCGCGGAACGATGCGGCGCGCAGCTGCTCCTCCGCGGCGGCGAACGCGTCGCCGGGGCCTCGTCCTGCAGTCACGCTGTCAGATTAGAGTGGAGGGGTCATGAAGGAGTCCAGGCGCGCCGCTTCCCCCTCCGCATCCGCGCTGGTGACTATGGCGGCTCTCGTGCTCGGAGCGGCGAGTCTCGGCTCCGCGGCGGCGACGCGCATCGCCTCCGTCGCGCGCCGGGTCGTCACCCCCGCGGTGCGGACGGCGGATCTGCGCATCCTGCGCATCGACCGCGCGGCGCAGACGATCACCCTCGAGCGCAACGAGGACACCGTGCTGCCCGGGCGCTACGGGCTGTTCACGAACGGTGCGGGGTACCTGAAGCTCGGCGCCGTCCTCGCGTTCGACGAGGAGTCGGTGACGCGCAAGCTGCTGAGCCACGTGGATGCCGCGACCCGCGTGGGCGAGTATGCGTCGTTCAGCGGCTGGTACTTCGACAGCCCGGAGCAGCTGCATCTCCCGGTGAGCCGCCCGCTGATTCCGCTCCCGGTCGGCGATGCGCCCGCGTGGCTGTTCGACGCGGGCCGCGGCGACGACTGGGTGATCGGCGTGCACGGCCGGGGCGGCACGCGCGCCGAGATCCTGCGCGCGGTGCCCACGCTTCACCAGGCGGGTCTGACAACCCTCGTGATGTCGTACCGGGATGACGGCGAGGCGCCGCCGAGTCCCGCGGGGCTCTACGGTCTCGGCTCCACCGAATGGCAGGACGTCGACGCCGCGATCGAGTTCGCGCGGGAGCGCGGCGCCCGCCGCGTCATCCTGATGGGCTGGTCGATGGGCGGCGCGATCGCGCTCCAGAGCGCCCTGCGCTCGGCCCACCGCGATCTCATCGCCGGGCTCATCCTGGATTCCCCGGTGATCGACTGGCAGATCGTGCTGGACGATCAGGCCGCGCAGCTGCGGATCCCGCGGGCGATCGTCCGCACCGCGATGGCGATGCTCGCCTCGCGTGCCGTCTCGCGGGCGGCCGGGCTCGGCCAGGGGATCCCGTTCGACGAGCTCGACATGGTGGCGCGCGCGGAGGAGCTGGCGGTGCCGATCCTGCTGCTGCACAGCGACGACGACGGGTTTGTGCCGTCCGATGCGTCCCACGCCCTGGCGGCGGCCCGCCCCGACCTCGTCACGATGGAGACGTTCACGGTCGCGCGCCACACGAAGCTCTGGAACTACGACGAGCACCGCTGGACCGGCGCGATCCGTGACTGGCTCGAGGCGCAGGGCCTCGGCCGCTGAGGCTCAGCGCGCGTCGAGGCGGGCCTGCACCTGTCGCTTGGCGCGCATCAGCATGCCGGTCATGCCGGCGATCCGCAGCGGCGACACGGCGCGTGTGAGACCCAGGGACTGCGGGTAGTCGGCCGGGATCGCCAGCACCTCGGCCGCGGAGAGCCCGGTGATGCCCTGCGTCAGGATGCTCGCGAAGCCGCGCGTGGTCGGCGCCTCCGCGGGTGCCGTCGCGTGCATCGTCACCGCGTCGTCGTCCGCGACCTCGACGACGATGAAGACGGGCGACTGGCACTCGGCGACGCGTTCGGTGCGCTCGGGGTGATCCGCGTACTCCGCCGGCATGTCGGGCAGCTCGCGCGAGAACTCCAGCAGCAGCTGAAGGCGCTCGGGTTCGTCGAGCTCGAGGAACTCGTCGCGGATCTCCGCGAGCGCGGCGGGAAGGACGTCGGAGGTCATGCCCTCAATCCTCCCACCGCGCGGCGTCACCGTCCCCGGGGGAGATCAGCGGGTCGGGGCCGCACCCGGCTCGGCGCCGGTCGCGATCGGGACGCGGACCGCGGATCCCCACTCGGTCCACGAGCCGTCGTAGTTGCGGACGTTCGGATAGCCGAGCAGGTGCTTGAGCACGAACCAGGTGTGGCTCGACCGCTCGCCGATCCGGCAGTACGCGACGATCTCGTCGGCGTCGCCGAGCCCCGCCTGGTCGCGGTAGATCGCCTCGAGCTCGGCCCGCGGCTTGAATCCGCCGTCCTCGCCGACGGCCTTGGCCCACGGCACGTTCTGCGCGCTCGGGATGTGTCCCGCGCGCAGCGCGCCCTCCTCGGGGTAGGCCGGGGCCGACGTGCGCTCGCCCGTGTACTCCTCCGGCGATCGGACGTCGATGAGCGGCTTGCCGAGGTGGGCGAGCACGTCCTCCTTGAAGGCGCGCAGCGTGGCGTCGTCGCGCTCGACGACGGGGTAGTCCGTGGCAGGCCGGACGGTCGGCTCCGTTGTGATCGGGCGGCCCTCGGCGATCCAGCGGTCGCGGCCGCCGTCGATCAGGCGCACGTCCTCGTGCCCGAACAGCGAGAACACCCACAATGCGTAGGCGGCCCACCAGTTGTTCTTGTCGCCGTAGATCACGATCGTGTCGTCGCGCGAGATCCCCTTGGCGCCGAGCAGTTTCGCGAAGCCCTCGCCGTCAAGGTAGTCGCGCACCACGGGGTCGTTGAGCTCGGTGTGCCAGTCGATCTTCACCGCGCCCGGGATGTGGCCCGTCTCGTAGAGCAGCACGTCCTCATCCGATTCGACGATCACGAGGCCGGGGGCGCCGAGATGCTCCTCGACCCACGCGGTGGAGACGAGCCGGCCGGGCTCGGCGTACTCGGCGAAGTCGGGCGACGGGTCGAATTCCACGCTCACGGATCCTCCTGCGGGTCTGGATGGGAGCCCGTGCTCGTGTGCACGGGCGGCGCAACTAGGCTGATTGCGTCCCGGTTCGAGCGTATGCGCCCCCGTGCGCGGCGGCGCCGGTGATCCGCTCCTCGCGTAACGATCGGAAACCTCACGTCCATGACTCCTGCCGCGCCCGGCATCGTCCACCTCACCGAGCGACAGCCGCAGCTCAGCGGCGAGGAGATGCTCGCGAGCCTGGTCCCGCCGCCGCAGTTCGACGACGCGACCTTCGAGTCGTACCGCGCCGATCCCGAGTTCCCCTCGCAGGAGGAGGCGAAGGAGCTGCTGACGACCTTCGCTGTCGGCGCGCCGCCGGCGAAGCGAGGCGGGTTCTTCTCCCGCCGACCGAAGACGCCGGAGCTGAAGCCCGGCGTGTACCTCGACGGTGGCTTCGGCGTGGGCAAGACCCACCTGCTGGCGGCGATCTTCCACGCGATGCCCGCACGCCGGAAGTACTTCGGATCGTTCATCGAGTACACCGCGCTCGTCGGCGCGCTCGGCTACCGCCAGACCGTCGACCTGCTGCGCGGCTCGGCGCTGCTCTGCATCGACGAGTTCGAGCTCGACGACCCGGGCGACACCATGGTGATGACCCGCCTGCTCGGCGAGCTCGTCGCGAGCGGCACGCGGCTCGCCGCGACGAGCAACACGCCGCCCAACGCGCTGGGGGAGGGGCGGTTCGCGGCGCAGGACTTCCTCCGCGAGATCCACGCGATGGCCGACAGCTTCCAGACCATCCGGATCGACGGCGTCGACTTCCGTCAGCGCTCGTTCGACGGCCACGCTCCCTCTCTGGATGCGACGGAGTACGGGGCGGCACTCGCGGGCTTCGGCACCGCGAGTGACGACGGATTCGACGCGCTGATCTCCCACCTCGCCCGCGTCCACCCGTCGCGCTACATCCGACTGATCGACGGTGTCGACGCGGTCGGCCTGCGTGACGTGCGTCAGCTCACCGACCAGTCGGAGGCGCTGCGTTTCGTCGCGTTCGTCGACCGTGTGTACGACGCCGAGCTGCCGATTCGCGCCACGGGGCTGCCGCTCGACCAGGTGTTCGGCGAGGACATGCTCGCGGGCGGTTACCGGAAGAAGTACCTGCGCGCGATCTCGCGCCTTGTCGCCTCGGCCCACGCCTGATCGGTGTGCCCTGTCGTTGAGCACGCTCCAGCGGAATGTCGGGGACTTCACCCGCTCCCCGAAACACACTGTTTACACACCGGGTGAGTGTGTAACGCGCGTGAAACTCGCATCGCACCTGCGAGGTAACGCGAACTGGCCACACTTGTGCCAACCCGGTCGAGCGCTCCATATCGACCCCACGAGCTCACCGGTGTCCTGTCACCCGAACAGTGAGGAATCACAGTGGATAGCGGAAATCTCGCCTGGTCGATCGCGGCGACGGCACTCGTGCTCTTCATGACACCCGGCGTCGCCTTCTTCTACGGCGGTCTGGTCAAGGCCAAGTCTGTCGTCAGCATGATGATGATGAGCTTCGGCGCCCTCGGTCTCATCTCGGTGCTCTGGATCCTCTACGGATTCAACATGAGCGCCGTCTCCGGCGAATCGTTCTTCGAGTTCGCCGGCAACCCGTTCTCCGACTTCGGCCTGGGATCCGCCGACAGTGACACGCTCGTGAGCGCCACCTTCGGCGCGACCTTCGCGATCATCACCGTGGCGCTGATCTCGGGTGCCATCGCCGACCGCGCGAAGTTCGGCGCCTGGATGGTCTTCGCGGGCGTGTGGGCGACACTCGTGTACTTCCCGGTGGCGGCCTGGGTCTGGGGTGGCGGCTGGATCATGCAGCTCGGCGCCACGATGTTCCCTGACGCGGGCGTCAACGTGATCGACTACGCCGGCGGCACCGCCGTGCACATCAACGCGGGCGCCGCGGCGCTCGCCCTGTCGCTGGTGCTGGGCAAGCGCCTCGGCTTCCAGAAGGGCATCCACAAGCCGCACAACGTGCCGCTTGTGCTGCTCGGCGCGTCGATCCTGTGGTTCGGCTGGTTCGGCTTCAACGCTGGTGCCGAGGGCACCTTCTCGCTGCTCGGAACCGAGGATTCCTCGGTCGGTCTGATCATCGTGAACACCCTGGGCGCCACGGCTGCGGCGATCCTCGGCTGGCTCGTGGTCGAGAAGCTCAAGGACGGCAAGGCGACCTCGGTGGGCGCAGCCTCGGGTGCGGTTGCCGGTCTCGTCGCCATCACGCCCTCGTGCGCGAACCTGACCCCGGGATGGGCTCTGCTGCTTGGCGTGGTCGCCGGCGCGGTGTGCGCCCTCGCGATCGAGCTGAAGTGGAAGCTCGGCTACGACGACTCGCTCGATGTCGTGGGCATCCACCTGGTCGGCGGCATCATCGGCACGCTCTACCTCGGCTTCTTCGCCACCGGCACGGGCCTGTTCGTGGGTGGCGGCATCGAGCAGCTCGTGATTCAGTTCCTCGCGGCGCTGGCCGTGCTGGTCTACTCCTTCGCGGTGGCATGGGTGATCGGCTTCGCGGTCGAGAAGACGCTCGGATTCCGTGTCAAGAACGAGGACGAGATCGCCGGTGTCGACTCGATCGTCCACGGTGAGGAGGGCTACGCCCTCGCGGAGTGATCTTCACGCTGCACCAAGGGGCGTCGCGGCTCACGCCGCGGCGCCCCTTCGGCGTGCGCGGGGATCGCTAGGCTCGACGCATGGTACGACGGGGGATCCTGGGGACGATCGCGCGGCTCGCGCTCGGAGCGGTGGAGGCGGCGACGCGCCGGCCCGCGAGGGGGCGCGACGGCGGTGCGACGGCTCCGCGCGGGTCCGCCGAGCGCCGGGACGCGCCGCGAGCGCCGCGCGAGACCCGGGTGCGCAGCGCCTCCCCGGTCGAGGCTCCCCGCGGCGTGGAGACGATCGAGCTGCGCCCCGAGGACGTGCGCGACCTGCGGATGACCTACGCGCCGGCCCGCGACGGCGATCCGGACAGCGGCGAGATCGTCTGGACCTGGGTGCCGTACGTCGAGAACGACGGCCGCGGCAAGGATCGCCCGGTGCTGATCATCGGTCGCCACACCGCGGAGCGCGTGTATGCGGTCAAGCTCACCAGCAAGTCGAAGGACGGCGACCGCGAGTATCTGCCGCTCGGCGCGGGGTCCTGGGACGGCGCGGGTCGGGAGTCCTGGGTCGACCTCGACCAGCTCTACAGCGTGCACGTCGACGGGATGCGCCGCGAGGCCGCACAGCTGGATCTGGACCGCTTCACCCGGGTCGCCGCGGCGCTGCGCGGCCGCTACGGCTGGGAAGCGGGGCGGTAGCGCGCCACGCCCGCGTTCACCGCGGTTCGGCGGCCCGTCCGGCATCGGGTAGTATCGTTACTCGGTCCGCAGGGCCGAAAGAAGACGGGCGATTGGCGCAGTTGGTAGCGCGCTTCCTTCACACGGAAGAGGTCATCAGTTCGAGTCTGGTATCGCCCACCACGGAAAGGCCCCCGGTTCGCCGGGGGCCTTCTTCATTCCGGATCAGTTCTCGCGCGGCTCGCTCGTGGGATCGCCGGGTCGCACGGGTGCATCCTCCGCGATGTCGATCCGCTTCACGCCGTCGCGCTCCGACACCACGATCCGCGGTTTCGCGTCCTCCTCGGTCGCGTCCGGAGCCGAGGTCAGCTGATCGTGGCGCTTCTCTTCGTCCGTCATCTCGTCGTCGTTGCCCATGTCATCGACGGTACGCGGGACGCGTCCCGAGGGGGAGGAGCTTGACACCGCGATGCGAGCTCAGGATCCGCCGAGAGGACACGCCCGACAGCGGGACGTGGTTTGGATCCGTCGTCGTCGTCGGCTAATGTGTAACAAGTGCCCGGAGCAATCGGGGCGCGATGCGGATGTAGCGCAGTTGGTAGCGCATCACCTTGCCAAGGTGAGGGTCGCGAGTTCGAGTCTCGTCATCCGCTCGAGTGCAGAGATCCATTCAGGTTCTCGGCATGCGGGTCTCATCCCCGTGGTGGCGTGGCCGAGTGGCTAGGCACCGGCCTGCAAAGCCGTTTACACGGGTTCGAATCCCGTCGCCACCTCGACAAAACTGAATACAGCTCTTATGAGCGCGATTGGCGCAGCGGTAGCGCGCTTCCCTGACACGGAAGAGGTCACTGGTTCGATCCCAGTATCGCGCACGAGACGGATCCCACGGTTCCGGCTCATGCGGATGTAGCGCAGTTGGTAGCGCATCACCTTGCCAAGGTGAGGGTCGCGAGTTCGAGTCTCGTCATCCGCTCGGAATACGAGAAAGCCCCGGTTCACACCGGGGCTTCGTCGTTTCCGGGATGGTTGACTTGAGCCATGACCGACGCCGCCGCAGCCTTCGCCGACCGCCTGTTCGACCTCGCCCGCGCGGGAGATGCCGCGGCAGTGCTCGATCAGGTCGACGCCGGCGTCCCCGTGGATCTGGCGGACGCGCAGGGGAGCACGCTGCTCATGCTCGCGGCGTACCACGGGCACGCGCAGCTCGTCGCCGGCCTCGCTCAGCGCGGCGCGGACGTCGACCGCGTCAGCGGCCGGGGGCAGACGCCGCTGGCCGGCGCCGTCTTCAAGCAGCACGACGACGTCATCCGCGTCCTCCTGACCGCCGGCGCGGACCCCGACGCGGGCGCGCCCTCCGCCCGGGCGACGGCCGAGATGTTCGGCCGGTCGCTGCCGGGGGAGTGACGGCCCGCGCCGCGCTCAGTCGGCGGCGGCGTGCGGGTCGGTCGCGTTGACGATCCCCACGACGGTGTCGTAGTCGCCGCGCGCCTCGGCGAAGCGCAGGAACTTCACCCGCTCCACGAGGATCTCGTGCGCGCCGGGATCCCGCTCGAGCAGGTCCATCACCTCGTCCGCGAACTCGTCGAGCGGCATCGCCTGCTCGTTGTCCTCCTGGCCGGGCAGCAGCGCCGTGCGCACCGACGGCGGCACGATCTCGGTCACGGTCACGCCCGTGCCGGCGAACTGCAGGCGGATCGACTCGCTCAGCATGTGGATGAACCCCTTGCTTGCGTTGTACGTCGGCGTCGGACGCAGCGGCACCGACGCCAGCCCCGAGGAGACCGTCACGATCGTGCCGGCGGGGCGCGACTGAAGATGCTCGGTGAACGCCGCGATGAGCCGGATCGGCCCGAGCACGTTCGTCGTGACGATCGATTCCGCCGTGGGCAGGAACGCCGGGCCGCGCCAGTCCTCGGCGACCATGATGCCCGCCATGAGCACGATGGCGTCGAGCTCGGGCCACCGGCGGATCACCTCGTCCGCTGCGGTGCGGATGCTCTCCGGGTCGGTGGTGTCGATGCGGACGGTGCCGAAGCCGTGGGCGGCGGCGAGGTCGTCGAGCAGCTCCTGGCGGCGACCGCCGATGATGACGGTCGCGCCGCGCTCCTGCAGGCGCTGGGCGAGGGCGAGGCCGATGCCGCTCGTGGCGCCGGGGATGAAGACGGTGTCTGTGGTGGTGTTCATGCATTGAGACTGCGCCGGGCCGCGCGCCGCCGGGAGAGACCCGCTCATCGGGGGATCCGCGATCCCTGGCACGGCGGATCCGGCGGGCGGATGATGGAGCGATGAGCGCCGACCGAGCAGCCCTTGCCGAGTTCCTGCGGATGCGTCGGGCCGCGCTGCAGCCGGAGGACGTCGGCCTTCCGTCCGGCGCGCGCCGTCGCGCGCCGGGCCTGCGCCGCGAGGAGGTCGCGCAGCTGACCGGAATGTCTGTCGACTACTACACGCGCCTCGAGCAGTCGCGCAGGCCGCAGCCGAGCGAGCAGATGCTCGCGGCGCTCGCGCGCTCCCTGCGGCTCGGCGCCGACGAGCGCGACTACCTGTTCCGCGTGGCCGGGCACGCGGCGCCGGACCGGTTCGACGCGGCCACGCATGTCGCGCCGGCACTGCTGCGGGTGCTCGACCGGCTCGACGACACCCCGGCGCTGATCCTGTCGCCGCTCGGCGAGACGCTCGTCGCCAACGGGCCCGCGGTCGCGCTGTTCGGCGATCATTCGGCGCGCGTGGGCTGGGATCGCAGCGACATCCACCGGTGGTTCATCGACCCGTCGGCGCGCGAGGTCTATCCCGCCGAGGATCGGGAGCGCCAGGCTGCGGCACTGGTCGCGACCCTGCGCGTCGCGTACGGGGCGATGGGATCGCACTCGCGTGCCGGCGATCTCGTGCGCGTGCTGCGGCGGGCCAGCGACGAGTTCGCGGCGATCTGGGACCGGCACGAGGTGGCGCGCCGTTTCGAGGACCACAAGACCCTCGTGCATCCCGAGCTCGGCCGCATCGACGTCGACTGCCAGGTGCTCTTCACCGAGGACCAGTCGCAGGCCCTGCTCGTGCTCACCGCGCCGCCTCGCACCGAGGCGTGGGAGAAGCTGCGGCTGCTGTCGGTGCTCGGCTCGCAGCGCTTCGCGGCGGCAGAGGGGGCCGATGCGCGCACCTAGGATGATCTGGTGACCACCGGATTCGATCTGTACCCCGAGAAGAACGTCGTCGCCATGCGCGTCGACGGTGTGCTGAAGGACCTCGCCGCGGAGGTCACGGACACGCAGACGACCGAGCCGGTCACGATCGACAGCCAGGACGGCCTGAACATCCTCCGTCACTCCACCGCGCACGTGCTGGCGCAGGCGGTGCAGACGCTGCGCCCCGAGGCGAAGCTCGGCATCGGTCCTTTCATCACCGACGGCTTCTACTACGACTTCGGCGTCGACGAGCCGTTCACGCCCGACGACCTGAAGGCGATCAAGAAGGAGATGCAGCGCATCGTCCGCGACGGGCAGCGCTTCCGCCGCCGTGTCGTGACCGAGGACGAGGCGCGCGCCGAGCTCGCCGACGAGCCGTTCAAGCTCGAGCTGATCGGGCTCAAGGGCGGCAAGAAGGAGGCGGCCGAGGGCGCCGGCGTCGAGGTCGGCGAGGGCGAGCTGACCATCTACGACAACATCGACGGCCGCACGGGCGAGACCGCCTGGAAGGACCTGTGCCGCGGCCCCCACGTGCCCTCGACCCGCATCCTCGGCAACGGCTGGGACATCCTGCGCATGGCGGGCGCCTACTGGCGCGGCAGCGAGAAGAACCCCCAGCTGCAGCGCATCTACGGCACCGCATGGCCCACGAAGGACGAGCTGCGCGCGTACCAGCAGCGCCTGGAGGAGGCCGCGCGCCGCGACCACCGCAAGCTCGGCCGCGAGCTCGACCTGTTCTCCTTCCCGGATGAGATCGGCTCCGGGCTGTCGGTGTGGCACCCGAAGGGCGGCATCGTCCGCGGCGAGATGGAGCAGCACGCGCGTCGGCGGCACATCGCCGAGGGCTACAGCTACGTCTACACGCCGCACATCACGAAGAAGGACCTCTTCGTGACCTCCAACCACCTCGTGACGTACGCCGACGGCATCTGGCCGCCGATCCGGATGGACGAGGAGCGCGACGACGAGGGAAACGTCACCAAGCAGGGCGTCGACTACTACCTGAAGCCGATGAACTGCCCGATGCACATCCTGATCTACAAGGAGCGCGCGCGCAGCTATCGCGACCTGCCGCTGCGCCTCGCCGAGAACGGGACGGTGTACCGCAACGAGCTCTCGGGCGCGCTTCACGGCCTGACCCGCGTGCGCGGCTTCACGCAGGACGACGCGCACCTGTTCGTCACGCCCGACCAGCTCGAGGCCGAGACCACCAAGGTGCTCGAGTTCGTGCTGTCGCTGCTGAAGGACTTCGGCCTGACCGACTTCCGCCTCGAGCTGTCGATGCGCGACGACGAGAAGTCGAAGTGGATCGGCGAGGAGGAGGTCTGGGCGACCGCGACCGACGCGCTCCGCCGCGTCGCGCTCAAGACGGGCCTGGAGCTCGTCGAGGAGCCCGGTGAGGCGGCCTTCTACGGGCCGAAGATCGACCTCAAGGTCACGGATGCGATCGGCCGCTCGTGGCAGCTGTCGACCGTGCAGCTCGACTTCAACCTGCCCGAGCGGTTCGAGCTCGAGTTCACCGACCGCGACGGATCCAAGCAGCGCCCGATCATGATCCACCGCGCGCTGTTCGGTTCGATCGAGCGCTTCTTCGCGATCCTGCTCGAGCACTACGCGGGCGACTTCCCCGTGTGGCTGGCGCCCGTGCAGGTCGTCGGCGTGCCGGTCGCGGACGAGTTCGCCGAGTACCTCGACGGCGTCATCGACCGGCTGCGCGCCGTCGGCGTCCGCGCCGAGGTGGACCACTCGGACGACCGCATGCAGAAGAAGATCCGCACCCACACGACCGCCAAGGTGCCGCTGCAGCTGATCGCCGGCGAGCAGGATCGCGCGGCCGGCACGGTCTCGTTCCGTTTCCGCGACGGCTCGCAGCGCAACGGCGTGCCGATCGACGAGGCGGTCGAGCTCGTGACGAAGGCCATCGGCTCGCTCGCCGTCGTCCAGACCGCCGAGGACCTCGTGTGACCGGCGAGGAGCACGTCGAGGACGCGGCGGACTTCGTCGCGGTCCCCGACGAGTTCCAGCGCCTGTGGACGCCGCACCGCATGGCGTACATCGCCGCGGGCGCCGACGTGAACCGCGGCTCCGGCTGCCCGTTCTGCGCGGCTCCGGGCAAGGACGACGAGACGGGCCTGATCGTGCACCGCGGCGAGCACGCGTTCGTGGTGCTCAACCTCTTCCCGTACAACTCCGGGCACATGCTCGTGTGCCCGTATCGCCACATCGGCCTGTACGACGAGGCGACCGAGGCGGAGGTCGCCGAGATCGCGTCG
This sequence comes from Microbacterium paludicola, assembly GCF_039529675.1. Lineage (NCBI taxonomy): Bacteria > Bacillati > Actinomycetota > Actinomycetes > Micrococcales > Microbacteriaceae > Microbacterium > Microbacterium paludicola. Next base: position 356 of record NZ_BAAANG010000026.1, on the reverse strand, counting down.
CTGACGCAGACGGCGATGCGCGTGCTGCGCGAGGTCTCGCGCTGCGACGGCTTCAACATCGGGATGAACCAGGGGCACGTCGCGGGCGCGGGCGTGGAGGAGCACCTCCACCAGCACATCGTCCCGCGCTGGGGGAGCGACGCGAACTTCTTCCCGATCATCGCGAAGACCAAGGCGCTGCCGCAGCTGCTCGGCGACGTGCGGCGCGCGATCGCGGACGCCTGGCCCGTCTGATCCCGTGGTCTCTGCGGCCGTCTGACCGGCGCGAAGTGACCTAGGGCATGTCTGACAATTGCCGGGTCCAGGCGATGACGGCGTTGAGGATGACAGCGGCCCGGTAGGTGATCGCGAGTTTG
>NZ_BAAANG010000025.1:0-52641 GCF_039529675.1 Microbacterium paludicola | reverse complement strand
TCACAGCCTGACCACGACACGAAGGATCACACGATCACCGATACACCACGTCCCAGGACTTGACCCTCTCGCGAGGGGGTTTCGTCGTTTCCGCGGGACTGTTCCCCGACGGCCCGGCTCCCTCGCGTTCGGGTGCCGAGTGGCCCTCACGCGCCCGCGAAAGGGCCGATCCGCACCCGGGTGCGACTGCGCGCGAACCTGCCCTCGGGCGTTCCGGTGCCGAGCGGCCCTCTTGCGCCCGCGGAAGGGCCCATCCGCACCGGATGTGCACGGGCCGCGGACACCGAAGCACCGGAAAGTGGATGAGACTGCTCCTTGCATCTCAAGCCGCTTGAGGTCGCAGGGTGGGGAGCATGAACAGCACAGATAAGACTCTCTACTCCATCGGCGAGGTCGCGCATCGCACCGGGCTCAGCGTCAGCGCCATCCGCTACTACGCCGATGAAGGCCTGGTCGAACCGACAGACTCGACGGATGGCGGTCATCGCCTTTACGACGTGGATGCCATCGCCCGCCTCGAGTTCGTCCGAACGCTGCGCGACCTCGAGACCGGACTGGATCAGGTGCGCCGCGTCCTCCTCGGCACGACCTCGTTGCGCGACGTCCTCGCCGAGCATCTCGATGTCATCGAGAAGCAGGCGACCGACATGCAGGCGAAGCGGGCGGTGCTCCGCGCGCTCGTGCGGCAGGAGGGGACGGCCGAACGCGCGAGGCTCCTGCGCAAGCTGGTGACCATGTCCGACGCCGAGCGTCAGCGGCTCGTCGACGGCTTCCTCGCCGAGGTCACCGCCGGCCTCCCCGAGGACGCGATCAGGCGGATCCACGAGGTGCGTCCGGTGCTGCCGCCCGACCCGGCCCCGGAACAGCTCGATGCGTGGATCGCCCTGGCGGAACTGCTGCGGGATGACCGCTTCCGTGCGGCGACCCGGTCCTATCTGCACGCGACGTATGGGGAGTTCCCCGGCTCCGAGATCTCGACACCTCACGTGCAGGAGTTCTTCCACTCGACCGGCGCCGACGTGATGCCGAAGCTGATGGCCGCTCACCAGGCGGGGTTCGCCGCGGACGATGCCCGGGTGGTCTCCCTCGCCGCGCGGATGGTCGAGTCGCTTGCAGAGGCCTTCGGAGTCGCGGCCGACGATGAGCTCCGCGGACGGCTCGCGGCCCGCTATCGCGATCTCGACAGCGTCACCCTCGAGGCGCTCCAGGACACCGAGTACAACGCGACCGAGGGGCGCTACCTCGAGCTGGTCTCGATCATCAACGATCAGCCCCATCCGGATGCGGCTCTTCTCGCGAGCGCCCGCCGGGAGCAGAGCGACGGGGAGCAGCTCAGCTTCCGAGACCTCGGCGGATGGCTGTCCGACGCGATCCTCGCCGTGGGGTGATTCAGGACGATCGCGGCGCGGACGCGCGCGATCCGGATCCGTCATCTCCGCCCCTCGGGGCTCCCGCGCGCCGGAGAATATCTGTGCGGGGTCGGCGACCCCGGCGGACGGAGCCGGAGGGGCGACATGGGCGGACTCGAGATCACCGTGCTGCTGGGCGCGACGGTGCTGGTCGGGGCGCTTCTCGCCCCGCGGCTGCGGATCGCGACGCCGCTGCTGCTGGTGATCCTCGGCCTGCTGCTCGGGTTCGTCCCGCAGCTGCGAGGCGTCGAGCTGCCGCCCGAGACCGTGCTGCTGCTGTTCCTGCCGGTGATCCTGTTCTGGGAGAGCCTCACCACGTCGCTGCGGTCGATCAAGCGCGACTTCCGCGGCATCGTCCTGATGAGCACGCTCCTCGTGGTGGCGAGCGCGTTCGCGGTCGCCGGCATCGCGCACGCGCTGGGCGTGCCGTGGGAGGCGGCGCTGATCCTCGGCGCGGCCGTCGCCCCGCCCGACGCGACGGCCGTCGCCGCCCTGGGCCGCAGCCTGCCTCGCCGCAACTTCATGATCCTCAAGGCCGAGAGCCTCACGAACGACGGCACGGCGCTCGTCATCTACGCGATCGCGGTCGGCCTCGCGATCGGCGGCGACTACACGCCGTGGAGCATCACGGGGATGGTGCTGCTGTCGTACGGCGGCGGCATCCTGGCGGGCATCGTTGTCGGCGGGCTCGCCTACCTGCTGATGCGGCGCCTCACCACCGCGCTGACCCTCAACATCGCGCTGCTGCTCACGCCGTTCACCGCGTTCCTCGTCGCCGAGCTGATCCATGCCTCGGGAGTACTCGCGGTCGTCGTCGCGGGACTGATCCTCACCTACCTGTCGCCGCGGGTCACGACCGCGGCCTCCCGCCGGCAGACCGAGGCCGTGTGGCCGCTCGGCTCGTACCTGCTCAACGGCGCGCTGTTTGTGCTGATCGGGCTCGAGGTGCAGGCGGTGGTCCGCACGATCGACCTCGGCGACGTCGGCTGGCTGACCCTCGTGACCGTGGCGGTGTGGGTCGTGCTGCTGATCGTGCGGTTCACGTTCCAGACGTCGACGGTCATGCTGATCCGGATGCTCGACCGGCGCCCCTCACAACGCGCACGTCGGATGTCGCACCGCGCGCGGGTGGTGAGCGCGGTGGCGGGCTTCCGCGGCGCGGTGTCGCTCGCGATCGCGCTGTCGATCCCGCTCGCGACCGACGGGGCGGACATCCCAGCCCGCGACGAGGTGATCTTCGTCACGGCGGGCGTCATCCTGCTGACGCTTCTTGTGCAGGGGCCGCTGCTTCCGGCTGTCGTGCGCTGGGCGCGTCTGCCCGTCGACACCAGCGCCGACGACGAGATGCGCCTCGCGGAACGGTCGATCACCGGCGCCGCCCTCGTGCACGTCGAGGAGCTCGCGGCCGGCGAGGGAATCAGCGAGGAGGTGCGCGAGCGCCTCAAGCGCGACTACTACGAGCACCTCGAACTCGCGAACGCCCGCGTACAGGAGCACGTGGACCACGAGATCGAGGCCCTCGACGCGATGATCGGCGTTCCCGATGCCGACGGCGCCGACGCGGCGCAGGAGAGTGGATCGGTCATCGTCGCCACCGACACCGGATCGCCGCTCGCCCGCAACGAGGAGTACACCCGCCTGCGCCTCGCCGTGCTCGGGCGCAAGCGCGAGGTGCTGGTGCGGCTCACGCGCGAGGGCGTCATCGACGACGCGGTCGCGCGGCGCATCCAGGCGCGACTCGACGTCGAGGAGATCCGCCTCTCGGGGATCGAGCCGATCGAGTAGCGCGGGCGGCTGGGGCTTGGCCCGGATCGGTGCGCACCGGCCGTTTTGGCGCGGCGGAAGGGCCGGTCGGCACCGGGATGCGCCAGGCGGGGCGCGTGGGCGAGTGCGGATGGGTGCGGAGCGGCCCTCGACTCGTGGCAGAAGGGCCGGTCGGCACCGGAACTCCGGGCGTTCGGATGCGCCGCAGCCCCGCGGATGTCGGCGGCCTGGTGGACAATGACGGCATGCTGCTGCACGAGCTCGTCGCGGCGACCCGGGAGGTCGCGGCGACCTCCTCGCGGCTGAAGAAGGTCGCCGCGCTCGCCGAGGCTCTGCGCGCGCTCGACGATGCCGAGATCGGGCCGGCGATCGGATTCCTCACGGCGAGCCCGCGGCAGGGTCGTATCGGCGTCGGTTGGCGCGGACTGACGGGCCTCGCCGTCGCGCACGCGGATGCGCCGAGCCTCACGGTGCTCGATGTCGACGCGGCGCTCGACCGGATCGCCGCGACGGCGGGAGCCGGATCCGTGGATGCCCGGCGGCAGGCGCTCCTCGCTCTCGCGCAGCGCGGCACGGCCGAGGAATGGGACTTCGTCTCGCGCGTTATCCTCGGCGAACTGCGCACCGGCGCGCTCGAGGGAGTGCTTCTCGACGCGATCGCGAAGGCGGCCGACCGGCCCATCGCGGCCGTGCGCCGAGCGGCGATGCTGTCGGGCGACCTCGGGGAGACGGCCCGGATCGCGCTCGGAGGCTCGCTCGACGACCTCGAGTCGGTCGGCCTGTGCGTGGGGCGCCCGGTGATGCCGATGCTCGCCTCGACCGCGGGCTCGGCCGCCGAGGCGCTCGCCACGCTCGGGCGCGAGGCGTCGGTCGAGTACAAGCTCGACGGCGCGCGCATCCAGGTGCACTTCGACCGCGCGCGGCCGGAGGGCGACGACGTCCACGTCTATACGCGCAGCCTCGCCGAGGTCACCCACCGCGTGCCCGAGCTGGCTGAGGCGGTGCGCGCGCTGCCGGTCGAGCGCGTGATCCTGGATGGCGAGACGCTCTCGCTCGACGAGGACGGCGGTCCGCGCGCGTTCCAGGACACGATGGCACGCTTCGGATCCGAGACCGCCGCCGCGATCGTCCTGCGCCCGTGGTTCTTCGACATCCTCCACGTCGACGGCCGCGACCTAATCGACGAGCCCCTGAGCGCCCGCCTGGAGATCCTCGAGCGCGTCGTGGGGCCGCTGCGTATGCCCGGCATCGTCACGGCCGACGCGGAGCGCGCCGAGCAGTTCTCGCGCGAGGCGCTCGCCGCGGGGCACGAGGGCGTGATGGTCAAGGACATCAGCTCTCCCTACGCGGCCGGCCGGCGCGGCAAGAGCTGGCTGAAGGTGAAGCCCGTCCTGACCTTCGACCTGGTGGTGCTCGCGGTCGAGTGGGGATCGGGGCGACGCACGGGCATGCTGTCGAACCTGCATCTCGGCGCGAGGGATCCGGATGGCGCCTTCGGAGACCCGGGCGGCTTCGTCATGGTGGGGAAGACCTTCAAGGGCCTCACCGACGCCACGCTGCGCTGGCAGACCGAGCACTTCCCCATGATCGAGACCCACCGCTCCGCGTACGCCGTGCACGTGCGGCCCGAGACGGTCGTCGAGATCGCGATCGACGGCGTGCAGCGCTCGTCGCGCTACCCGGGCGGGGTGGCGTTGCGCTTCGCCAGGGTCAAGGCGTATCGCCCCGACAAGGACGCGTCGGAGGCCGACACGATCGAGACGCTGCGGGCGCTGCTGCGCGGCTGACGTCAGAAGCCGCTGCTGTAGGTGGCGATCATCACCACGCACACGCCCAGCAGCACCAGCGGCGCCGCTGCCGCGCTGATCAGCAGGCCCGTGCCGAGCGCGCGCGCCGGCGGCCAGAACAGCAGGCCGATGCCGGCGAGCAGCACAAGCAGCCAGAAGAGCCCGCCGCCGAAGGGGAAGCCTCCGAACCCACCGCTGAACCAGAGGAACCCGGCGCCCAGGATGACGACGAGTCCGATGGCGAGACCGATCCAGACCCAGGCGCCGAACCGCAGCCCGCCGAGCTGCCGCGGCGGGCCGACCGGCGGTGCGCCATATCCGGGCGGCGGCCCGTACCCGGGCGGCGGAGCGTACCCGGGCGGCGGCCCGTAGCCGGGGTGCGGCGGCTGCCCCGGGTACTGCCCCGGTGCCGCGGGCGGCCCGTACCCGGGCGGGTACCCCGGCCCCTGCTGCCCCGGCCCCGGCGCCCCAGGCACCTGCTGCCCCGGCTGCGGTCCGGCCCCCGGCCCGGGCGCCCCTGGCGCCTGCGGTCCCGGGCCGGGCGCCGCCCCCGGCTGCGGCGGCATCCCACCGCCCGGTGGCGGCACCGGGCGTGCGGGATCGGGCTCCTGACCCGGCTGCTCAGGCGTGCTCTTCATTGGGTGCCGTCCTCTCTGGGCGCGACGGAAGCGCCGGCGCGGGTGCGGCGGCGCGGAAGCGGTCGGTGCGGATCATCCAGACGATCCGGGCGAACAGGAGGGGGAGGGTCACCAGCAGGAACAGATGCGGGCGGGTCAGCCCCATCCAGGCGATCTCGTTGCCGCGCACGAACTCGACGAGGAAGCGGAACACCCCGTACGCGGCGACGTAGAGCGTGAGCGTCTCGCCGGGCGCGATCTGCCGGTGACGCAGCCAGAACCACAGCAGCGCGAAGGCGACCAGATGGAAGGCGATCTCGTACACGAAGCTCGGATGCAGCGGCACTCCGGCGGCGGATCCGGTGTACGCGGCGGCGTCGGCGTCGAGCACGATGCCCCATCCGGATCCGGTCGGCGTTCCCGGCTTCTCGGTGAGGAGGCAGCCGATCCGGCCGACCGCCATCGCGAGCGCCACGGCCGGCGCGAACAGGTCGCCGGTCCGGTACGGGTACCGCACGATGCGCTTCGCGACGTGGACGCCCAGCCACGCGCCCACCAGCGCCGACAGCATCGACGCGTTGCCGTACGAGAGCTGCTCTATCAGGCTGAGGTTCTTCGTCGGATCGAGGTGCTGCGCCCACGTGCCGAGCCGCGCCAGGATGGACGCCCCCGCGAGCGAGCCGAGCACGAGATACCAGATCCGGTGGTCGCTCACCCCGCGGCGGCGCTTCTCGACGAGGAACACGATTCCCGCCGCGAGCATCCCGAGCGCGACGAAGAACGAGTGGGTGTCGATGGGCGGAAGCCGGCTCGCGAGGTCCTGCAGCGTCGGGAACATGTCAGCCGCCGAAGACCCTGATCCACAGCAGCACCCAGAACGGGATCGCCGCCGCCGACAGCACCGCGATCACCGACAGGTACAGCAGCACAACGCGGGTGTCGCCGAGGCAGCACTTCGATCGCAGCAGCCCCGCGCGCCGCGCCCGCGCGTAGCCGGCGATCGCGACGCCGCTGAACACGAGCAGCGCGACGGGGCCGAACACGCAGGTGATGAGCGCGACGGTCGTGAAGACGCAGAGCTTGAGCGGATCGAATGCGGGCACCGGATCGCCGACGCTCGCGTCGTAGCGATTGAGCCCCTCGTACGCGGTCATGACGCCACCACCGGAAGCTGCGCCCGCCCGCCGGTCTCGCGGACCTCGCTCATCCGCGCGGCGCGCTCGCGCGATCCGGTCGCCGTCGACAGTCGGGTGCGGCCGAGCGGCGCCCACGCCTGCACCGCGCAGAAGGGCGCGCACTGGTGCGCGTCGGTGGTCTCGTTGACGGTGGCGACGTGCACGCAGCACTGGGTGAGACGCTCCTCGATCATCGTGTTGATGTCCATGAACGGCTTGATGGTGATCCGCTTCACGCGCTCGCCCATCATCCGACGAAGCCGTTGATGCTGGCCGGGAAGCTGCGACGCGGCGAGGGTGGCGAGCGTGCCGATGCCGAGGTCGCAGCTCGCGCAGATGTCGCGCCAGATGTCGACCATCGACGGGTGCGACAGCGACGACTGCTCGCTCAGCAGATCGAGCAGCGACGTCTTCACGACCTCGCGGATCTTCTTGTTCACACCCGAGTCGGCGATCCGGTTGGCGAGGAGATCCGGCTCGAGCTCGAGGAACTCCTTGAGCCGGTCGTGGCCGATCAGCCCGACGAGCGACTTCCACTCGCCGGCATCGTCCTTGAGCAGGTAGCCGACCGAGCAGCAGTGGGGATGGCTGCACGGGAGGGCGGTGAGGTCGCGCCACGTGACGGTGTCGCCGGTCTGCGGCCCCAGCCGCGCCAGCACACCGGTGTGCGTCAGCCGGTCATCCGGATCGATCCCGGCCGAGCGGCCCGATCCGAACACCGGCTGGATGGTCACGCCGCCCACGAAGGGCGTGTCCATCGCGCGGCGGATCACATCCCCGATCTCGTCGTCGTTCACGCCGAGCGCCGCGGTCATGGTGAGCGTCGTGAAGACTCCGGCGGCGGACAGCCGCTCGAGCGCCCGCTCCTTGAACCGCCGGATGTCCGCTCCGCGGTGGTACGCCGACGCCTCCTTCGACTCGCCGTCGTACTGAAGGTAGATCTCCACGCGCTGCCGGTGCTTCTTCAGCACCTCGACGAAGGCGTCGTCCTGCGCGATCCGCAGCCCGTTGGAGTTGATCAGGATGCGCACCACGGGGCGGGCCACGAGATGCTCGAGCAGCTGCTCGAGCCACGGGTACAGCGTCGGCTCGCCGCCCGAGAGCATCAGCACGTCGATGCGGCCGTTCTCGCGCGCGAGGCGGGCGTCGACCGATGCCAGCACCTCGGCCAGGGGAGCGACCGCGCTCGCCGCGGGGCTCGACTCGGCGAAGCACGTGGGGCAGCGCAGGTTGCAGTGGTCGGTGATGTCCTCGAGCAGGATGCAGGTGTGCTGCGTCTGCATCTGCGGCAGGCCGTCCTCGTACGCCGACGGCACCGGCTTGAAGTTGCCGATCACATCGGGCGTGTGCATCTTCGTGGGGGCGGTCCACTCCTCGAGGTACCGCAGGATGTCGGCCGACTCGTCGTACATCGTCCGCACCAGGCCGTGCTCGGGGCAGCCGCGCTCGAGCCAGATCGTGCCGTCGCGGTCGGCGAGCCAGCCGGACAGCCGCTGCACCTCGGCGAGCGGGCGATCCGGATCCTCCTCGTGGCAGCGCGGGCAGAACGCGTTGACGTAGCGATGGATCCGGTGGTCGCGAAGCGGCATCCCTGCGGTGGGCTGGCTCATGGCGCTCAGACTAGGGGCACGGATGCCCGTTGGTCAGTCGTCCGTTCGGAGGGGACGAGCGTGTCAACCCGGGTAGGGCATCACGAGCGACAGCAGCATCACCCACACGCACACGACGCCGAGCATCGCCAGGCTCCAGCCGATCACCGCCCGCAGGATCTCGCCCTCCCGGCCGGTCAGCCCGACGGCGCCGGCGGCGATCGCGATCGACTGGGGCGACACGAGCTTCGCGACCGCGCCGCCCGAGGTGTTCGCCGCGACGAGCAGCGTCGGGTCGACCCCGATCTGGTTCGCGGTGACCGTCTGCAGGCCCGCGAACAGGGTGTTGTTGTTCACGACCGATCCGGTGATGAAGACGCCGAACCAGCCGATCACCGGCGCGAGCAGCGGGAAGACCGCCCCCAGCCCCGCGATCGCCGTGCCGATGCTCGTCGAGCCGCCCGAGTGGTTCGCGACGTTCGCGACGATCAGCACCAGGGTGATCAGCACGATCGGCTGCCAGAGCGCGCGCAGCGTCTCGCGCAGCTCGCGCCAGAGGTCGCCCGAGCGCAGCTGCGGCGTGGTGAAGAACGTGATGACGACGGCGATCAGGATGGCCGTGCCCGTGGCGTTCACGGGCGTCCACTCCCAGACGGTCGCCACCGGCTCGTCCTTGCCGAAGGGCACGATCACGCCGGTCACCCCGGGGATCGGCACCCGCGCGACGAGCCCCGACAGCGGACCGTCGACCGCGAAGAGCGACTTGAACCACGGCAGGCTCCACACGCACACCACCGCAGTCAGGATGTAGAACGGGCTCCACGCGACGACCACGTCGCCGAAGCTCTGCGACGCGCGGCCCGGATCGGGAGCGCCGTCCTCCCGGTAGATCCGCCGCGGCGTCCAGGCGCGTCCGACGGCGAACACCACGACCATCGTCAGCAGGCCCGGGACGACGTCGGCGAGGTCCGGGCCGAGGAAGATCAGCACCGCCGCCTGGCTGGCGCTGAAGGCGACGCTGACCGCGGCCGTCATCGGCAGGGTCTCGCGGATGCCGCGCCAGCCGTCGAGGATCAGCACCAGCAGGAACGGGGTCACGAGCGCCAGCAGCTGCAGCACGATCACCATCTGCAGCGACAGGTCGGCGAGCTCGACGCCGCCGACCTGCGCGCCGACGATCACGGGGATGCCGATGGCCCCGTATGCGCCGGCGGCGACGTTCGCGACGAGCGACAGCATCGCCGCCTTCACCGGGCCGAAGCCCAGCTGCACAAGCAGGGCGGCGCAGATCGCGATGGGGACGCCGAAGCCGGCGGCGCCCTCCAGGAAGGCGCCGAACGCGAAGCTGATCAGCAGCACCTGCACGCGCTGGTCGGGCGAGACGCCCGCGATGCTGGCCCGGATCACATCGAACCGTCCGCTCGCGACGGTGAGCCGGTACAGCCAGACGGCCATCACGATGATGTAGGCGATCGGCCACAGTGAGGTCAGGATGCCCGACAGCGAGGCGCCGGCGATCGATCCGAGCGGCATCCCGAACGGCCACGCGGCGATCGCGATCTGCAGCACGGTCGCGATGATCCCGGCCGTGACGCCCTTCATCTTGAAGACGACGAGGCACAACAGGAAGACCAGGATCGGCACGGCGGCCGTCAGCGCGGACAGCGCGATCGCGCCGAGGGGATCGATCTGCTGATTCCACATGGCCGCCACGGTAGCGGCACCGCGCGACGCGGGGATAGACCGCGGGTGTCTCGGGCGGGCGCCTACCGAGTGCGCCGTTCGAGGAAGCGCATCGAGTCGGGGGAGGACGAGACCAGCGCGCGGAGGTTGCCGCCCGGCAGCGCGCGCGGGTGGCTCGCCGGCAGGTACGCCCGCAGGAGGGCGTCGCCGATCCGGTGCGCCGTCTCCCGCAGCAGCTCCGCCGTGCGATGCACCGACTTGCCGTCGTTGGGGATCACCGCCCCGAGCGCGCCGACGACGACGTCCTCCGATCCGCGCACCGGCACCGCCAGCCCGCGCGAGGCGGGATGGATCCAGCCGTCGGTGACCGCGTAGCCACGCGCGAGGGTGGCGTCGACCGCGGCACGCAGGGCGTCGGCCGTCGCCGGGCCCGCGGTGGTCAGGGGCCGGATCCCCTGCGCTATCACGGCGTCGAGAAGGCCCGGCTCGCCGAACGCGAGGAAGACCAGCCCGCTCGAGGAGTGCTGGATGGGGATGCGGCCGCCGACGATGGATCCGTTGATCACGGCGTCCGGGGCCGAGATCCGCTCGAGGATGAGCACGTCGGTGTCGATGCGCACACTCAGCTGCACGTGCTGGCCGATGACGTCGTGCAGCCGCCGGAGGTAGGGCTCGGCGATCTCGCGCAGGCCGAGTGCGCCGGGCGTCTTGCTGCCGATCTCCCACAGCCGGTTGCCGAGCCGGTAGGTCCGACCGGCGGCCGGCTCGAGCAGGCCGTGGTCGACGAGCTCGGCGACGATGCGATGCACGGAGGAGACGGGGATGCCGGAGCGGCGGTGGATCTGCGTGAGCGTCAGGAAGGGCTGATCGGCCCCGAACGCGTCGAGCACCGCCAGGACGCGCGTGAGCGCCGACGTGCCGTTCGACGCGCGGGACATCCGTCCTCCCTTTCAACGGAAAGCAATCTATCCGGCCGTCGGGCATCGTTTCTAGGCTTCCGGCACCCGCCCCCGATCGAAGGAGATCGAGATGTCAGAGACCCTCGCCCAGGCGCTCGCCCGTGTGGGAGACCCCGTGCAGCTGCTGCGCGACGTCGACTACCCGGCCTTCACCTTCCCCGTGCATCCGGAGTTCACGAACTGGCGCTCCGAGTCGCGGTCGTGGAACGAGACGGTCGCGCTCATGGATCAGTCGCACCACATGACCCAGCTGTTCCTCACGGGCGCCGACATCGCCGAGGTGCTCAGCCCCATCGCGGTGAACACGTTCGCGAACTTCCGTCCCGGCGTCGCCAAGCAGCTCATCTCGGTGAACCACGAGGGGAAGGTGATCGGCGACGGCATCCTGTTCAACCTGAATCACGCGACCGCGCAGGGCGAGAGCGTCGTGCTGATCGGCCACCACGTGCTGATCGACTGGGTGCGCTTCCACGTCGAGCGGGCGGGAAAGGACGTGCAGCACCGCCTCGAGGGCAACTCGAACATGCGCGAGGGCGATCCGACCTTCTACCGCTACGAGCTGCAGGGGCCCCGCGCGCACGACGTGCTCGAGAAGCTGCTCGGCGGGCCCGTGCCCGACGTGAAGTTCTTCCACATCCACGACTTCGCGTTCGCCGGCACGACCGTCCAGGGCCTGCGGCACGGCATGGCCGGCCAGCCCGGCTTCGAGTTCTTCGGCCCGTACGCCGAGGGCGAGACCGTGCGCCAGGCGCTGCTCGACGCGGGCGCCGAGTTCGACATCGTGCGGATCGGTGCCAAGGCGTACTCGGTCACGCCGCTCGAGTCCGGATGGGTGCCCACGCCGTTCCCCGCGATCTTCGGCGACGACCCGCTGTTCGCCGAGTACCGCGAGTGGCTGCCCCTGGCCCGCGCGGGATCGATCGGCGGATCGCTCTCCGGACCGGTCGATGGCTTCCTCCTGACTCCGTACGACCTGGGGCTCGGTCGCTCGGTGAAGTTCGACCACGACTTCATCGGCCGCGAGGCGCTGGAGCGGATCGCGGAGGCGCCCGCGCGCCGCAAGGTCACGCTGATCTGGGATGCGGCGGACGTCGCGAAGATCGTCGAGTCGCAGCTGACTCCGGGCACGCCGGCCAAGTACCTCGAGTTCCCCAAGGCACGGTACGGCTTCTACCAGTTCGACGAGGTGCAGCAGGACGGGCGCCGCGTGGGGGTCTCCACCGACGCCGGCTACGTCGCCTACGACCAGCTCTACCTGTCGCTCGCGTCGGTCGATGTGGACGTGCCGGATGGTGCGCGCGTCGAGGTCGTGTGGGGCGAGGAGCCGAACTCCGCCAAGCGCAACGTCGAGCCGCACGTCCAGACGCGCATCGGGGCCACCGTCGCGCCGGCGCCGTACCACGACTACGCACGCACGACGTATCGCGATCTGTAGGGCCCCGCGCGCCGCGTAGGCTCGTGCCTCATGGCCCTTTCCGCGGTGATCCACACGTTCGACGTGCAGCTGGCGGATGTCGACCGCGGTGTGTACGAGGACGAGACGCTCCGCGTCGCGCGGCACCCGTCGGAGACCGACGCGAACATGATCCTGCGCGTGCTCGCCTCCCGCCTCGAGTTCGAGGAGGGGATCGCGTTCACCGAGGGGATCTCGTCGACGGATGAGCCCGCCGTGCTCGTGCGCGACCGCACCGGCCGCGTCACGGCGTGGATCGAGGTCGGGGCGCCCGCCGCCGAGCGCCTCCACTACGGCAGCAAGCTCGCCGACCGGACGGTCGTGTACACGCACCGCGAGCCGGGGAAGCTGCTGGCGTCGTGGGCCGGGAAGCGCATCCACCGCGCCGGCGACATCGTCCTGTACACGTTCGATCCGGGTTTCCTCGACGGTGCGGTCGCGGCGCTTGCACGCCGCAACACCATGACGGTCTCGGTCACCGAGCGGCAGCTCTACCTCGAGCTCAACGGCACGGCGCTGAGTTCGGCGATCGGCGAGCACCGCATCGAGTGACGCCTCCGGACGGACGCGACGGCGCCCGGCGTCCCTCGCGGGTCGCCGGGCGCTCCTCGTGGGGTGCTCAGCCCTCGGCCTGAGACGGGTGGCCCTCGTCGGGCAGCACGCTCGCGTCGGCGGGGTCGGACGGATCCTCGCCCTCCGCCTGCGACGGGTGCTCGCTCTGCTCGCCCTGGTCGCGGGAGGGTGCGTCCGCCATGGCGAGGCCGTCCTCATCCGGTGCCTCGGCCGCGGGGCCTTCGTCGACCGTGGGGTCCTCGCCCGTGCTCAGGTCGGGGTCCTCGCTGACGAGGTCGTCCTCGGGGCCGCGCTCGTCGCGCGTGGGGTCGATGTTCTCGGGTGTGCTGTTCATTGGATGCTCCTCCCGTTCGGTGCATCCAGCCTCGCGCGGCCGCGCGACCGGCGCGAGGGGATTGACAGGGAGCGGATGGCCTCGCGCCCCGCGCTCACGACAGGCGCGCGGCGCCCGCGGCGCAGAGCGCCACGACGGCGGCGGCGAGCGCCATCGCCGTGTATCCGCCGGCGGCCGTCGCGGCGAGGGGTCCCAGGGCGGGGCCGAGTGCGGCGACGACCGTGACCGGGGCGGCGAAGACGCCGTTGATCGCGCCGTAGCTGCGGGTGCCCCACCGCTCGGCGACGGCGGATCCCTGCACGAGCGTCTGCGCGCCGCGCACCGCGCCGGCGGCGACCGCGACGGCGATCAGCAGCCACGCCGGGCCCGGGATCACCGCGAGCAGCGCCAGGGCGACGGCCGACAGCCCGGCGGTCGCGGCCAGCGGCACCCACGGCGCCGCGGTGTGCGGGATCGCGACGTAGATCAGGCGCCCGATCACCTGTCCCGCGCCGAGCAGTCCGAGCGCCCACGCCGACAGGGTGTAGTCGAGCCCCTTCTCCAGGAACAGCGGGATGATCGCGAGCGTCACCATGTACAGCGACGCGGCAACGAGCACGGTCGAGATGGTCAGCGCGAGGAAGCGGCGGGTGCGCACGACGGTGCCGAGCCGATGATCCGGGTCGTCGTCCGTGGCCGCCGGCAGCGGCTGCCAGATCGGCTCCAGGGTGAACCAGTGAAGCGGGATGGTCGTGACCGCGAGCACCGCGGCGAGGAGGAGAAAGGCGGTGCGCCAGTCGGTCGCCGTCAGCAGGGCCGCCACGATCGGTGCGAACACGGTGGACGCGAGACCGCCCGCGAGGGTCAGCACCGTCATCGCGCCGTGCCGCCGGGTGCGATACCGCCGGGCGAGCACGGTGAACGCGGCCTGATACAGCACTGCCGCCTGCGCCGATCCGGCGACGAGCCATCCGATCCCGAACCACACGGGGTCGGGCGCCAGGGCGACGATCGCGAGGCCCGCCGAACCGACAGCGCTGCCGAGCGTCATGATCGCGCGCGGGCCGTGCTTGTCGAGGCGGCGCCCCACCGGCACGCCCGCGAGGGCCGAGGCGATCAGGCCCGCCGAGAACAGCGAGGTGACGAGGGCCAGCGGCCATCCGGTGTCCTCCGCCACGACGGGCGCGGCGACGATCATCGCGTAGAAGAGGATGCCCCAGCTGATGACCTGGCCGATCGAGAGCGCGGCGAGGCGCCACGGCTGCCAGGGCTCGGGGGCGGCATCCATCGCGGTTCCTTCGTACGGGGGCACGTGATCGTACCGACCCGGGATGACGCGAGGGAAAGAAGGGGCCCCGCACGGCGAGCGGTCGTCCGATGAAAGGGGGGAGATCAGCGGACGGCCACTCGGGAAACGGTTGCCGTGCGGGGCCGCAAAGGCGGGTCAGGGATCGGGCCCCGACCCGGGTCTCAGGCGGCCTGGGGCGCGATCTCGGCGATCAGCGCCTCGATGCGGGAGCGGATGTCGTCGCGGATCGCGCGCACCGCCTCCGTGCCCTGGCCGGCCGGGTCGTCGAGCTGCCAGTCCTCGTACCGCTTGCCGGGGAAGATCGGGCAGGCGTCGCCGCAGCCCATCGTGATGACGACATCCGACTCGCGCACGGCGTCGACGGTGAGCACCTTCGGGGTGCGCCCCGCGATGTCGATGCCCTCCTCGGCCATGACCTCGACCGCGACGGGGTTGATCTGGTCCTTCGGCTCGGAGCCGGCCGAGAGCACCTCGACGCGGTCGCCCGCGAGGGCCTCGAGGTATCCGGCGGCCATCTGCGAGCGCCCGGCGTTGTGGACGCACACGAAGAGCACGGTGGGCTTGGTCATGTCTGAAAGCATAGACCACCGTCTATGGGTTCTGCAATGCCGGATCCCGATCCGTGGCGGCCCCGTCAGTGCCCGGCGCCGAGCCCTCCGGAGAGCCGGCCGTGGAAGCGCGTGGTGGCGTCGTTCATCCCGATGATCTCGACGGTCGCGCCGTGGCGCTCGTACTTCGTCGTGATCGCGTCGAGCGCGGCGACCGACGACGCATCCCAGACGTGGGAGCGCGTCATGTCGATCACCACACGCGGCGGATCTGCGACGTACTCGAACTGCGTCGTGAGGTCGTTCGACGAGGCGAAGAACAGCTCTCCGACCACGGTGTAGCGTGCCTCGGTTCCGTCCGCTGAGACGGTGCGCTCGACGGTCGTGAAGTGCGCGACGCGGCGGGCGAACAGCACGGCGGCGACCACGACGCCGAGGATCACGCCGATCGCGAGGTTGTGGGTGATGACCGTCAGCGCGACCGTGGCGACCATCACCGCGGTCTCGCTCTTGGGCATCCGCTTGAGCGTCGAGGGAAGGATGCTGTGCCAGTCGAACGTCAGGGCCGACACCATGATCATCACGGCGACGAGCGCCGCCATCGGGATGATCGCGACGACGTCTCCCAGCACGACGACCAGGATCAGCAGGAAGACGCCGGCGAGGAACGTCGAGATGCGGGTGCGGGCGCCCGACGCCTTCACGTTGATCATCGTCTGGCCGATCATCGCGCAGCCGCCCATGCCGCCGAACAGGCCCGACAGGACGTTCGCCACTCCCTGCCCCCACGACTCGCGCGTCTTCGACGACCGGGTGTCGGTGATGTCGTCCACGAGCTTGGCGGTCATGAGCGACTCGAGCAGACCGACGGCGGCGAGCGCGAGCGCGTAGGGGCCGATGATCCCGAGCGTCTCGAGCGTGAGCGGCACGTTCGGGATCAGCAGGAACGGCAGGCTCTCGGGCAGCGCGCCCTGGTCGCCGACGGTCGGCACGTCGATCGCGAACACCACCACGACCGCCGTGAGCAGGACGATCGCCACGAGCGGCGCCGGGATCACCCGGGTCAGCTTGGGGAACAGCCACAGCAGCAGCAGGCCGGCGATGACGAGCGGGTAGACCATCCAGGGAACGTCCACGAGCTGCTCGAGCTGCGACAGGAAGATCAGGACGGCGAGCGCGTTCACGAAGCCGACCATCACGCTGCGCGGGATGAACCGCATCAGCTTCGCGACGCCGAGCAGGCCGAGCGCGACCTGGATGACACCGCCGAGGATGACGGTCGCGAGCAGGTAGTCGAGGCCGTGGTCGCGCATCACGGGCGCGATCACGAGCGCGACGGCGCCCGTGGCCGCCGAGATCATCGCCGGCCGTCCGCCGAGGAACGCGATGGCGACCGCCATCACGAACGACGAGAACAGCCCGACGCGGGGGTCGACGCCCGCGATGATCGAGAACGCGATGGCCTCGGGGATGAGCGCGAGAGCCACGACGAGCCCGGCCAGCACCTCGCGCGTCAGCAGCCGCGGCGATCGCAGCGCGTCGCGCACCGAGGTCGCGAACCGTCCGTCGGTCGACGTCAGGACAGGGGGCATGGATCCTCCGGGGTGAATCTCGCAGCGGCCGACAGCCATCGACCTGCTCACGGAACGCTGAGCGGGCGGGTCAGACCAGTTCGTCGAGCAGGCCGCGGATGCGGCGCTCGATGTCGTCGCGGATGGGACGGACGCCGTCGAGCGGAAGGCCCGCCGGGTCGTCCAGCTCCCAGTCGAGGTAGCGGCGACCAGGGTAGATCGGGCAGGCGTCGCCGCAGCCCATCGTGATCACGACGTCCGCAGCGCGCACCGCCTCGTCGGTGAGCGGCTTCGGGAACTCGCCCCCCACGGGAACGCCGATCTCGTCCAGCGCCGTCGCGATCGTCGACCGCATCTCGGGGGCGGGCATCGAGCCTGCCGTCCGCACGGTGACCCGATCGCCCGCGAGATGGCGCAGGATGGCCGCGGCCAGCTGCGAACGCCCCGCGTTCTGCACGCAGACGAACAGCACCTCGGGCTTCTCCGGCCGCTCGCCCTGGGCGCGCGCGAGCGCCTCGAGTCGCGTGGCGGCGAACGCGGCGGTCCGGGAGGCGAGCTGCTTCAGCGGGGCGTCGCCGCGCGAGAGCAGGTCGTGGCTCTCGTGCACGTACGCCTCGACCGTCTCGGGGCTGAACGTGCCGCGGAAGCGCAGCGCGAGATCCGCCGAGATGCGATCGAGGTCGGGCGTCGCCCGCGCGGGGGTTGCGCCGACGAGGGAGGCGACGGTGTCGATGTGATCGGGAGCGACGGAGAACCACGCGCGGCGGCCATCCGGCTCCCGCACGACGAGCCCCTCGTCCCGGAGCGCCCGCATGTGGTGGCTCACGGTCGGCTGGCGCAGGCCGAGCTCCTCGGCGAGCTCGCCCACGCGGGCGCGCCCGCCCGGGGCTCCGAGGATCAGTCGCAGGATGCGCGCGCGCGTCGGATCCGCGATCGTCGCGAGCGATCCGGTGGCATCCATAGATCCGAGTCTATGACCGGAGGGCCCGAGGTGCGCGTCCCGCGCCAGGAGGGCCGGGTCGCTACGCGCAGCAGGAGCTCCCCGCCGTCGCCGGCGTCGCGGCACCCGCGGGGGCGTCGCAGCCGCCGGCGTCGGTGGAGCACGCCCCCGTCGCGGGGAGCACGAGCTCCACGCGGCCCGCCGACTCGACGTCGCCCGCGAGCCAGGCGACGACCGACCGCACCTGCTCGTAGCCCGTCTTCAGCAGGAAGGTCGGCGCGCGGCCGTAGCTCTTCATCCCGACGAGGAAGAACCCCGACTCGGGATGTGCGAGCTCACGGTAGCCGTGGGGCGAGACGGTGCCGCACGAGTGCTCGTTCGGGTCGATCAGGGGCGCGAGGCGCCGGGGTGCCTCGACGATGTCGTCGAGCTCCAGGCGCAGCTCGCGCAGCATGCCGAGGTCGGGCCGGAAGCCGGTCGCGACGACGACGACGTCCGTGTCGTGCGCGGCGGCCTCCCCGCCGCGGCGCCCGTGCAGGCGCAGGCCGTCGGCGGTGCGCTCGGCGCGGAGCGTCTCGAAGCGGTCGACGACCTCGATCCGGCCGTCCGCGATGAGGCGCTGCACACGCGACCCCAGCGCGCCGCGGCCCTCGAGCTCGTCGCCGTCCGACGAGATCCGCGCCGCCGACGGGTTGCGGATGAGCCAGGTGATGCGGGTGGCCGGCTCGTCGACGGCGAGCGACGCCAGGGCGATGAGCGTGTTCGCCGCGGAGTGACCCGCGCCGACGACGGTGACGTGGCGTCCGGCGACGCGCGCGCGGTCGCGGCCGAGCACGTCGGGCAGCGCCGGCAGCACGCGGTCGGCGACGTCGCCCCAGCCGAGCGGGTCGAGCCCGCCGGAGCCGAGCGGATTCGCCTGCCCCCAGGTGCCCGACGCGTCGACGACCGCGCGCGCGCTCTCATCCACGACCGTGCCGTCGGCGAGGCGCAGGCGCAGGGCGAACGGCGCCTGCGAGCGGCCGCGGGTGCGGGTGCGGTCCATTCCCTCGCGCGTCACCGCGAGCACCTCCACGCCGCGGCGGATGTGGGGTGCGATCGCCTCGTGCGCGGCGAGCGGCTCGAGGTAGTCGGCGACGAGCTCGGCGCCGCTCGGTGCGCGCGTGGGGCGGGGCACGCTCCAGCCGGTGCCGGTCAGCAGGCGGGCGGCGGCGTCGTCGACGAGGTGCTCCCACGGCGAGAACAGTCGCGTGTGGCCCCACTCGCGGATCGCCGCGCCGACCGCATCGCCGCGCTCGTAGATCACGAAGGGGATCTCGCGCTCGGCGAGGTGGGCGGCCGCGGCAAGCCCGATCGGACCGGCGCCGATGATCGCGACGGGAAGGGCGGTGAGCCGCGCGTCGGGCCGCGACGCGACGGGCGCGGGCATGAGGTCGAGCAGGGTCATGGTGTCTCCAACCGGATCGCATCGAAGGATATCGATGTTCGTCGATGGACAGTCTGCCCCCATGTATCGAAGTTCGTCAATATCGACTAGCATCGATGTATGCCCACCGCCCTTCCGGTCATCCAGCCGGCCGTCTGCTGCGCCCCGCTCGTGCGCGAGCCGCTCGGCGCCTCGGACGCCGAGGACCTCGCTCGCGTGATGAAGGCGCTCGCCGACCCGGCCCGGCTGCGGCTGCTGTCGATCGTCGCCGCCTCGGAGGGCGAGGAGGCCTGCGTGTGCGACCTGATCGAGCCGGTCGGGCTCGCGCAGCCGACCGTCTCGCACCACCTGAAGATCCTGACCGAGGCCGGGTTCCTGTCGCGCAGCAAGCGCGGCACGTGGGCGTACTACGCGCTCGTCCCCGGCTCGCTGGAGCGGATCGCCGACGTCCTGCGGCCGTGACCGACGCGTGTCAACCCGTTGAACCGCGGTGCCCGCGCGCATAGCGTCGCCGGTATGAACGCTGAACTCCCTGACATCCACGAGTGGTACCCCCGCCTCTCCATCGGGGGCAAGCACGCGCTCCGCGACAGCGGTGGCGAGCTCTCCGACGACGTCCGCGCCGAGATCGCCGAGATCACCGGATCGGATGTCCCCTCCGACGCGTCGCTGAGCGAGGAAGACCGTGACTTCATCCGGACCCAGTCCGAGCAGGTCGACTGATCTGCGCACGCTGACGACCCTCGCCGAGCTGGCGGAGCTCGTCCGCTCGCGCGAGCAGTCGTACGTGCGGTACTCGGAGGGGCCGCGGCACGACGCGTCCGAGCAGAGCCGCGACACCGAGAGCGGGCTCGACCTGCCCGGTCTGTCCGTCAACCCGCTCCACCCCGAGGCCTGGTGGACGCGGCCCCTCGAGGACTGGCTCGCACGCCAGGTGTGCCAGTACGCCGAGCTGGCAGAGAAGAACCCGGATCGCTACGCCTGGGTGCTCGACGGGCGCACCGTCGGGCGCGGCTCCGACTGCGAGCCGCTGCTGACGGAGGTGGAGCCGCTCGCCGCGCTCTCGCCCGAGCTGCTCGAGGAGGCGATCGCCCGCTACGAAGAGCGGTTCGAGGCCGGGCGCGGGCCGGAGGACTGAGCCGTTCCCCTCGTCAGCCCTCCCAATGATCGCCGAACAGGGTCCATTCGCTTGGGAGTGGTGTGGCTTCCTCTGTTGCCGGCGGCGAAGCGGCCGTCTCCTTGTGCTTCTGGGAGGGAAACGAAGTGCCGGGGCCGTATGTCACGCTAGGTCCGCGCGTTGCCTCGGAGGTCTTCATGAGGACATTACGGTCAACGAGATCGCTGAGGACACGTGAAGCCTGGACCGTATCGAGGTCCAGCAGGAGTCGGGTGACCCGCCCGTTGATGGTGCCGGTCTCCTTGACGTAGTCGATGATCTTGCGGTCCACCTGGTCCGTCGTGCGTCGACGATAAGAAACCGCCGCACCCAACGCGACTAGCGCATCTTCTCTGAGTCGAAAGACCTGATCTGTCCGTCGCGCGCTCTCCCGGGTCGGCTCAAGCATTGCGACATCGCTGGTTGCAAGGCGGACCAGGACGGCACGGGCCTCATCCACCGTGGGTTTCTGCAGGATCGGGGCGGCTTCCGTGGCGTTGATGGTGCGCTTCGCAAGCAACGTCAAGAGGACAAGCATCGCGTCTGCGTCGTCACGTTCGTGAGCAGGCAGGGTTGCCACATACTTGGTCAGCGCAGTATTCGGTGCGCCACCCATAAGCGCCACTCGGACGTGGTCCGGGTCGGCCGTGTAGATCGGGGGCTGATGACCGACGCGCGCCATCTCCGCGTACATCCGATCGACGCCGGTTCCGGCTGTCTCGGCCAATCCAAGAAATCTCAATGCTCCGGCGAGGTTACTATTGCGCGGTCGGGAAGAAGTCGTGAGGACATTGTCGATCCGCACGCCCGACACCAGACCCCCGGGTGACGTCACCGCCAGCTGGGTCTGGGTGTGCTCGACCGAGATCCTTCCCGAGCCGGACCGATACTCGCGATGCATCGCCGCGTTGACGATTGCCTCACGGAGTGCGCCCTCGGGCAAATCGGCGATATGGAGTTGCTGACCTCCGCGTAGGGAAACCGGCGTGCGGTCGTTGCGCGCCTCTACATACTCGAACGTCCGAAGTATCGCTGTGAGCAGCGGGCCGCCGAGGATTTCGTTCACGGTGATCGCTCCGGAGGGTGTCCGTCGGTGTGTATAAGCGATCCGCTCGGCCGGGGTCTCGCCCGCAGTGAAGAGCAGTGCGCCACCGCGCGTCAGCGTTTGCTCGGAAGTGACTACGCCAAGCGCGCGGAGGAGTGCTATATCGGTCGCAGTGGAGAATGCTCGCCGGGTGGCGTCGGGAAGCTGAGCGAGGAGGGACCTTGCGTTACTGAGGGCCACGGCATCCGCCGCAGAAGTGGGGATGCCGCTGTTCTCCGCGCTCCAGTCCAAGCCGCGGCGCTCATCCAGCACGACGGCAATCCGGTCGGCGGTCATGGGCTCGCAGCTCATGCCCACGCGCTCGGTTGGTACCTTCCCGTCCGCGCTGTGAACCTGCAGGCTCCGCGGCACGTTGATGACTACGACAGGGCCGTGCGCCGTTTCTGATCGTTCGACATCGACGAGCAATGGTGGCTCGGTCAACTGATGAATGCGAAGCCGCGTGGCGTCAGGGTCGAGATCGGTACCCGTGAAGGCTTCCGGACCGGCGACCTTGTCGGCGACGCCCACTACTACGGCGCCGCCACTCGCGTTTGCGAAGCACGCGGCCGCACGGGCGGCGGTCTTCAGGAGGTCGTCACGAGATCGGCCATGCTCCTTGAAGTCGATCGTCGAGGTCTCGATGTCGGCCGCTCTCGCGCCGGCGGCAATCCGGTCGATTGCGGCAAGGACGTCTGCCTGCATAGTTTCATCCTAGTTTTGCGTAAGCCTTACGCGTAAGGGTAGTGCAAAACTCCGGCAAAACTAGGCGTCTCGTCGTGCCATCTTCGAGGCCGGGCGCGGGCCGGAGGACTGAGCCCTCCGCCTCACCCCTTCACGCCGCCGGCGACCACGCCCTCGATGATGTGCTTCTGGGCGACGAAGAACAGGATGATCATCGGGATCGTCGTGATGACGCTGGCGGTGATCAGGATCTCCCAGTGCCACTCGCCGCCGAAGCCGAAGTTGTCGACGAGCGTCTTCAGCCCGCGGGGCACCGTGAACGTCGCCGAGTCCCGCAGGTAGATCAGCGCCCGCATCAGGTCGGTCCACACCGCCTGCACCTCGAACGCGACGGTCACGGCGAGAGCCGGCCGCGTCAGCGGCAGCGTGACGCGCCAGAACACCTGCCACGGGTTGGCGCCGTCCACGCGCGCGGCGTCGAACAGATCGCGGGGCAGCGACAGCATGAACTGCCGCAGCAGGAAGATGTAGAACGCGCTGCCGAACAGGTTGTGCGCCCACATCGGGGTGAGGGTGTTCACCGCCCCGAGGGAGTTCCAGATCAGGAAGGTCGGGATCATCGTGACCGCGCCCGGCAGCATCATCGACCCGAGTACCAGGGCGAACAGCGCCCCGCGGCCGCGGAAGCGGTAGAACGCGAACGCCCACGCGACCATCGCGCTCGAGATCGTGACGGCTCCCGCGGCGAGGGCCGTGACGACCACCGTGTTCAGCAGCCAGACGGCGAGGGGCGCGTCCTGCCAGACCTGCACGTAGTTGTCCAGCGTGAACGTCTCGGGGATGATCCGGTTGTCGAAGACCTCGCCGCGCGGCTTGAACGACGCGCTCACGAGCGACACGAACGGGTAGACGAAGATCACCGCGATCAGCGAGAGCGCGACGATCGACAGGATGCGCCCGACGCTGCGACGGCGCCCGCGCGACGGCAGCGGCGCCTCCTGGCGCGCGACCGCGGGGGCCTCGACGACGCCCGTGAGCCGCTCGGTCATCGCGCTCATCGTCCCGACCCTCCCTCGTAGTGCACGAGGCGCCGCGACACGAACGCCTGGATCGCGGTGACGACCATGATCACCAGGAACAGCAGCCACGCCATGGCGGAGGCGTACCCCATGTTGAGGAACTGGAACGCCTGCTGGAACAGGTAGATCACGTAGAACAGCGCCGCGTCGTTGCCGTAGGTCGTGTTCCCGGCCCCGAAGAAGGCCGTGTACGCCTCGTCGAAGGTCTGCAGGCCCGCGATGGTGTTGACCACCACGACGAGGAACACCGCCGGGCTGATCATCGGCAGCGTCACGCTGAAGAACCGGCGCCAGGCGCCCGCGCCGTCGAGGGTGGCCGACTCGTACAGCTCCTCCGGCACCCCGCGGAGGGCGGCGAGCAGGATGAGCACCGACGATCCGACGGTCCACAGGCTCATGATCACGAGTCCCGGTTTCACCCAGGCGGGGTCGGTCGTCCACGAGGGGCCGTCGATGCCGACGGTGTCGAGGGCCGAGTTGATCAGGCCGCTCTGCCCGTTGAAGAGCAGCAGGAACAGGATGCCCACGGCGACCGGGGGCGTCATCTTCGGCAGGAAGAAGACCGTGCGGAAGAACCCGGATGCGCGCCCCGCGCGGGCGAGGAGCAGCGCGAGCGCGAGCGAGACGGCGACGTACAGCGGCACCTGCACCACGGTGAAGAACAGCGTGTTCGTGAGCGCGAGCGAGATCTTCGGGTCGGCGAACAGCTCGGCGTAGTTGTCGAAGCCGACGAACGACGGGTCGTTGATCACGTCGTAGTCGGTGAGCGAGAGGTAGGCGCTGTAGATGAGCGGCCACGCGGTGAAGACGGCGAACCCGATGAGCCACGGGGCGAGGAAGAGCACCGCAGCGCGGTTCTCCCGCACGCGCCCGCGTCGACGGCGCGGCACCGGGGGAGGCGAGGACACGCCCCTCGCCTCCCCGGTCGACGCGAGCGCGGTCACTCGCCCTCCTCGCCCATCTTCTGCCACGCCTCATCCAGCGCCTTCTGCGCGGTCTCCTGCGCCTGTGCCAGCGCGTCGGCCGGCTCCGCCTCGCCCGACAGGACGCTGTTGACCGCATCCTGCATCGCGGTCTCGAACTCGGCGTCGGCGGGGCTCGCCGGCAGGGCGAACGTGTGGTCGTTCGCCTCGTACATCGCCTCGACCGCGGTGTCCCAGGGCTCGCCGCCCGAGGTGACCATTCCCTGGATGAGGTCGTCGGCCTCGGCGTTGCCGGTCAGCAGGCCGGTGAAGGGCTTCCCCTCCTCGTTGCGCAGATCCACACGCGCCTTGGCCGCCGCCTCCCACGAGTCGACGGCGGTCATCACCCGGGCCCAGCGGCACGCGGCCTCCGGGTTCGCCGCGCCGGCCGGGATCGCCCACGCCGAACCCGACGCGAATGCGATCGGCTCGCCCTGGCGATCCTTCACCGTGTCGAACGCGACCGGCGCATCCGGCGACACGTCGTTGAGCACGTTGATGTACCACTGCTCCATCGGCATCGCGCCGAGCACACCGGTCGCGAACTGGTTTCCCTCGCCGAAGAAGTCGGCCGAATCGCGGAACGCCTTCACGTCGCCGAAGCCGCCCTGCGCGTCGTAGATGCCGACGGCCCACTCGAGCGCCTCGACGGCCTTCGGGTCGTCGAGCTGCGCCGTGCGGCCGTCCTCGCTGATCAGGTCGACACCGTTCGCCTTCGCCCAGAGCGGGAAGAACTCCGGCAGCTTGCTGTCGACGCCGATGACGCCGAGCTTGCCGCCCTCCGACTTCGTCAGCGCCTCGTTCGCGGCGGTCATCGCCTCCCAGTCCGATCCGTCGACATCCGACAGGGACAGCCCCGCCGCATCCAGCAGATCGGAGTTCGCCATCGTGACCTGGACGACGTTGAACTCGGGGATGCCGTAGATCTGGCCGTCGAGCGTGACCTGCGCCAGCGCCGACTCGACGAACATGCCGGTGTCGATCCCTTCTCCCTCGATGCAGCGCTCGAGAGGCAGGATGGCGCCGCGCGCGGCAGCGAGCCGAGCTGGTCGCGGTTCGCGTAGATGAGGTCGGGCGGGTCGCCCGTCGCCGCGGCGGACAGGAACTGCTGAAGGTCGAGCTCGCCGTCGGCGACCTTCACGTCCACACCGTCGCCGAGCGCCTCCTTGGCGAGATCCATGCGGGTTGTGGCCACCTCGTCCACTCCGCCGAAGCCCATCACGCTGAGCTCGCCCTCCAGCTCGGCCTCGGGATCGTACTGGGCACCGCCGTCGTCGGCACCGCCCGTGCCGACCGCGCAGCCGCCGAGCACGAGCGCGCCGCCGGCGATCATCGCGGCAGCCGCTGTCCGGATCCGTCTCATCGATCCACTCCCTCCGCGTGGCTCCCCTGACGGAAAAGTAAGGAGGTCGGAGGTGCGGGGTGAGCGGCTTGACAGAAGCGCTTCTCGGGTGGTGCCGCTGAGCGGGACGCGCGGATTAGCGGCGAACAGCGGGCCGCGCAATCCCCTCGCGGCGGACGTGCACCCTGCCTAGCGTCGAGGACACCGACCGACCGTCGGATCACGTCCGAGCCAAGGAGGACCCATGAGTCAGAACCACCTCGAGACTCCCGAAGACCTGCTGCGCTTCAAGCTGCGCGTCGCGATGACGATGGAGGAGGACTCGCTGGCAGCGCTCGGCGAGCTCGCCGAGGCCGCGCAGACGGCCGACATCAAGAAGCTGTTCCGCCACCACGCCGACGAGACCCGTGAGCAGATCGAGAACCTCAAGAAGGTGTTCCAGCTGCTCGAGGTGCCCGAGTCCTCGGCCCCGTCGCCCGCCACCAAGGGCATCAGCAAGCATGCGGAGTCGCTCATCCAGCGCAGCGCGCCCGAGCTCCGCGACCAGATCACGCTGTCGGCGGCGCTCGGCAACGAGCACTACGAGATGGCCGCGTACGAGGGCCTCATCCTGCCGGTGACGGCGATGGGCGCCACGGATGCGCTCAAGCTCCTCCAGGACAACTGCGACCAGGAGATCCACACCAGCGAGGAGCTCTCGACGCGCCTGCGCGAACTCCTCGGCGTCTGACCCACCACACGACGGAGGGCCGGTGCATCGCGCACCAGCCCTTCGTCGTGTGGGTCCTACTCCGACTCGAGGGCCGAGACCCCGTTCGGGGTGCCAACCGGCTTCGACTCGGCCGACCCGCGCTGGCGGAGGTAGATCGAGAACGCGACCATGCAGCCGACCGCGAGGAACTCCGACTGCCAGTTCTGCAGCGTCCGGTTCCAGAACTCGGGATCCATCACGTATGCCCCCCACGTGATCGGCAGCTCGCCGTGCTGCGCCGCCTCCTCGTTCGCCACGGCGTGCCCGGCGAGCGACTGCGCGAACCAGGACAGCAGGAACACGAGCCCCATCACGATCAGCAGCGAGTCCGAGTAGAGCCACAGCCGGATGCCGCGCACGCGTGCCCACGCCGGCGAGTCCCTGCGCGAGTGCTCGGCGATCATCTGGTCCTCGTCGGATCCCAGTCCCTCGTCTCCGGGCTTCTTCGACTCGGGCGACCCGCGCTGGACGAGCCAGACGGTGGCGAGGATGAACACGAAGAACTGCAGGAACTCCGACTGCCAGTTCTCGGAGAGGTCGACCATGAACGTCGAGGACGTCACGAACTCGCCGAACGAGATCGGGGCGAGGCCGTGGCTGACCAGCTCGTCGTTCTCGTAGGCGTGCCCCGCGACCGCCTGCAGCGCGACGGTGGCGACGAACAGGAACAGGAAGAAGAACGTCAGGCCGTTGTCTCGGAGTGCGCGTCGCATCGTCGTCACCTTCCCATCAGCGGAATCGCGATCATCACGGCGAGGCCGCCGACGACGATCGTCATCCACGACCAGAACGACGCACGCATTCCGGCCGTCTCCTCGATGAACGACTGCGACTCGGTCTTGTCCTGTGTCTCTGCCATGCCGAGAAGATACGGGAGGGCGCCGGCCGGGGGATAAGGGCTTGACGCGCTCGCTCGTCGCGTGTGGCGGGTCTTCGCGCTCTAACCCTTGCTTCGCGGCGAGTCAACCCCGTTCATGACGAAGACGTGCCGACCTAGCGTCGAAGTACACAAGCCGAGAACGACGACGAGGAGGACCTCATGACCACGACCGTGACCGCTGAGATCGATGTGGATGCACCGGTTTCCACCGTCTACAACCAGTGGACGCAGTTCGAGTCGTTCCCCGAGTATCTGGGCGCAGTGAAGTCGGTGCAGCAGATCGACGACGTCCGCACGCACTGGACCGTCAGCATCGCGGGAAAGGAAGAGGACTTCTACGCCGACATCGTGGATCAGGTTCCGGACAGCCACGTCGCTTGGCAGAGCACGGACGGTGCGCTGCATGCAGGCCGCGTCGAGTTCGAGCCCCACGACGGGCAGACCCGCGTGAAGCTGCGCATGGAGTGGGAGCCGGAGGGCTTCATCGAGAAGGTGGGTGCCGCAGTCGGCATCGACGACGCGCAGGCGAAGATGGACCTGCAGCGTTTCAAGAAGTTCATCGAGGAGCGCGGCATCGAGACCGGAGACTGGCGCGGCGAGGTCCACGGACGGCAGGAGACGTCGCCTGACCTGTGATGCGCCGCGAGGCGAAGGGGACGATCGAGATCAATCTGGTCGATATGTGGGGATATCGGCACCAGTTTGATCGGATCGTCCGGCGCCCGCCTCTCTGAGTGGGCTGGGCGTGCTCCACGGTGGCGCGACTCGGGTATCGTCGCCACCGTGGGGCGATTCATTTATGGCGCGGCGGCCGACTCCGTCGACATCGATGACCGGACGCTGGCGCATCTGCGCATCGTGGTGATGAACAAGCTGCGCCGCGGCGAGCCGTTTATGTACGACACCAAGCTGGGCGACGGCATCGGGCGGCGCAGCTTCTGGCTGCACCCGTCGATTCCGCTGCAGTTCCACTTCTCGGGTGGGCGTGCGCCGCGCATCAACCGCGCCTGGCTGGATGAGCTCATGAAGGCGGCGAGCGGGCCGAACGGCCTCACCGTCATGCCGGGGCCGCCGGACCCCGCGCAGGCGCCGCCGGCCGAGAACGCCTGACGACCCCGGACGCAGGAGAAGTCCCCCTCCGCTGCGGTGGAGGGGGACTTCTTCGTGCCGGACAGGCTCAGGCGGCGGGCTCTTCGACCTGCTGGCCGCGGTCCTCCGACGACTCGACGTGCTCGGAGACGAGCGTGATGCCGCCCAGGGCGTTGGCGGAGTGCGCGAGCTCCTCGATCCACTCGCGGTTGAGCTCGGGCGTGACCGGCTCATCGAACTCGAAGCGCACCGGAATCGACGGGTGAAGCCAGATCGTGCTGCGGCCCTGGCCGTCCTCTGCGTGGTGCTGCCACGAGACGGTGAAGCTCTCCTGGCGGCGCAGCTTGGCGACGACGACCACCTTGAGGTGAGCAAGTGCGCGATCCGCGATATGGATGGGGGTGGAGTCGGTGCCGTAGTGAAGGATGCCCATGGCTGGAGGATATCCGGGAACCTTTCGTGCGCAAAATAACTGGCGACAGGCTGACACATACGCCCCGGGCACACCCAATGGGCGGGAGTGTGCGCCGGATCGTCGCCACGATCGGCGGGGATAACGCGGTGTGACATCGGCCCTTCGGCGGTCACCGGGCCGCGGCTAGGCTGGCGCCCGTGACCGTGAACCCCCCGTACCGCGCCGACATCGTCGGCTCCTTCCTCCGTCCGGAGATCCTCAAGGCCGCACGCGCCGACTTCGCCGAGGGCCGCATCGACGCGACCGACCTGCGGGAGGTCGAGGACGCGCAGATCGCCGGGCTCGTGCGAAAGCAGGCCGACAGCGGCCTGGCTCTGGCCACCGACGGCGAGTTCCGCCGATCGTGGTGGCACTTCGACTTCTTCGACGGCCTCGAGGGCGTGTCGATCGTCGACACCGACCACGGCCTGCCGTTCCAGGGAGTGCAGACGCGCCAGAAGGCGGTGCAGGTCAACGGCCGCATCGGCTTCGGCGAGCACCCGCACGTCGACCACTTCCGCGCGCTGCTGCCGCTGGCCGAAGCGGCGGGCGTGCAGGCGAAGGCGACGATCCCCTCGCCCACGGTGCTCGACTTCCGCGTCGAGCCGCAGAACATCGTCGGCGGCTACGGCAGCCGCGACGAGTACGTCGACGACCTCGTCGAGGCGTACCGGGGCGCGGTGCGCGCGTTCTACGACGCCGGGGGTCGCTACCTGCAGTTCGACGACACCGCGTGGGCGTACCTGTGCAGCGACGTGGAGCTGGAGCGGGCCCGCACCGAGCGCGGCATCCAGACCGAGGGACTCGGCGAGCGGTACGCGTCGATCCTCAACCGCGTGCTCGAGGGAAAGCCCGACGACCTCACCGTGACGACGCACATCTGTCGCGGCAACTTCCGCTCGACCTGGATCTCCTCGGGCGGCTACGAGCCGATCGCCGAGCAGCTGTTCGGCGTCGCCTACGACGGCTTCTTCCTCGAGTTCGACGACGACCGCTCGGGCGGGTTCGAGCCGCTGCGCTTCCTGCCGAAGGGCGAGCAGACGGTTGTGCTCGGCCTCGTCACCACCAAGAGCGGCGCCCTCGAGGACGTCGACGCGGTCAAGCGCCGCATCGACGAGGCCGCGACCTTCGCCCCGCTCGAGCAGCTGGCGCTCAGCCCCCAGTGCGGCTTCGCGTCGACGGAGGAGGGCAACGTCCTCACCGAGGACGAGCAGTGGGCGAAGATCCGCGAGGTCGTGGAGATCGCTGGTTCTGTGTGGAAGTAGTGCCCCCTGCTCGTTGAGCGAGCGAAGCGAGTCGAAACGGCCCGGACTTCCTGCGGCGTTACGCCGTCAGGGTCCGGGCCGTTTCGACTCGTCGCTTCGCTCCTCGCTCAACGAGCAATGGTGCGGGACCAAACTCAGCGGATCTTCGTGCGGTAGATCAGGATCGCCCCGATGTACGCCGCGATCAGGATGCCGACCATCCAGGCGAGCGCGATCCAGATCTCACCGCCGACGGGCTGCTGCGAGAACAGCGCGCGGATGGTGTTCACGATCGACGTCACCGGCTGGTGCTCGGCGAACCAGGCCACCGGGCCCGGCATCGAGTCGGTCGGCGCGAACGCGGAGCTGATGAACGGCAGGAAGATCAGCGGGTAGCTGAACGCGCTCGCCCCGTCGACGGTCTTCGCCGACAGGCCGGCGATCACGGCGATCCAGGTCAGCGCCAGCGTGAACAGCGTCAGGATGCCGATCACGGCGAGCCAGGCGAGCGGACCGGCGCCCGTCCGGAAGCACATCAGCAGCGCGACGCCGATCACCAGGGCCACGGCGATGAGGTTCGCGACGAGCGAGGTGAGCACGTGGGCCCACAGCACGCTCGAGCGTGAGATCGGCATCGACTGGAACCGCTCGAACAGGCCGCTCTGCATGTCGAGGAAGAGCCGGTACGCCGTGTAGGCGATGCCCGACGCCACCGTGATGAGCAGGATGCCCGGGAGCATGAAGTCGAGGTACGACTGGTCTGTTCCCGTGTTGATCGCGCCGCCGAACACGTACACGAACAGCAGCATCAGCGCGATGGGCGTGACCGCCGTCGTGATGATCGTGTCGGGACTGCGCAGGATGTGCCGCAGGGAGCGGCCGGTGAGGACGCCGGTGTCGGCGAGGGCGAGGGTTGTCATCGGCTTGCCTTTCGTGTCGTTGCCGCCTCGGCGGCGTCGGTCTCGGCGGGCTCCCCGACGAGGGCGAGGAAGACGTCCTCGAGCGACGGCTCCTTCTCGACGAGCACGGGCTCGCCGCCGGACGGCAGCAGCTTCTTGAGCTCGGCGAGGGTGCCGTTCTGGATGATCGTCCCCTTGTGCAGGATCGCGATCCGGTCGGCGAGCTGCTCCGCCTCGTCGAGGTACTGCGTGGTCAGCAGCACGGTGGTGCCGCCCTGGGCGAGCTGCTTCACGGTGTCCCACACCTCGATGCGCGCCTGGGGGTCGAGACCGGTGGTGGGCTCGTCGAGGAAGATGATCGACGGGTTGCCGATCAGGCTCATCGCGATGTCGAGTCGCCGACGCATGCCGCCGGAGTAGGTGCCCGCCTTGCGGCCACCGGCCTCGGTCAGCGAGAACCGGGCGAGCAGCTCGTCCGCGACCGCGCCGGGGTTCTTGAGGTGGCGCAGCTGAGCGATGAGCACGAGGTTCTCGCGGCCGGTGAGCACCTCGTCGACCGCGGCGAACTGCCCGGTGAGGCTGATCGTCTCGCGCACCTGGCCGGGCTGGGCGGCGACGTCGAAACCGCTGACGGTCGCGGTGCCGCCGTCGGCCTTCAGCAGCGTCGAGAGGATGCGCACGAGCGTCGTCTTGCCGGCGCCGTTCGATCCGAGCAGCGCGAAGATCGTGCCGGGCTGCACGTCGAAGTCGACGCCGCGCAGGACGTTCAGGTTCTTGAAGGACTTCTTCACTCCCTGCACCCGGATGGCGGGTTCGATGGTCGCGGTGGTCATGATCCCTGCTCCTTCGCTGCGTCGTCCATCGCCTTCTGCAGGCGGGCGCGCTCCTTGTCGATCCATCGCTTCCCGCCGTAGGCGAGCGTGAAGGTCTCGGCGAAGTCGACGGGGTCGTCGCCGACGATGTCGGCCACCGGCGTGCCGTCGACGGCGGCCCGCTCCCACATGTCGACGAGGTCGCCGAGCATCCGGACCATCGTGTCGCCGTCCTCGACGCCGCCCTGGTACAGGAAGTACCGGTGCATCGCCTTCGCCGCCGCGGCGTAGGGCGCCGGCAGCGCCTCCATGCGGGCGACGTTCTGCTTGTACTGCTTCTTCTGCTCGAGCGATCCGGTGAGGATCTCGATCCACTTGAGTGCCATGTCGGTTCCTCACTTGTTGTTCGTGTCGTCGGTGGTGGGGTGGGGCAGCTGCTCGATGCGGCCGGCCAGGGCGCTCCAGGTCTCCCAGAACTCGGCGAGCTGCGCGCGTCCTGCGGCGTTGAGCGAGAACACCTTGCGGGGCGGGCCCTTCTCGGACGGCACCTTCTCGACGCCGACCAGGCCCTTCTGCTCGATGCGCACGAGGAGGGCGTAGATCGTGCCCTCCGCGATGTCGGAGAACCCGCGGTCGCGGAGCTCGGCGGTGATCTCGTAGCCGTACGCGGATCGTTCGGCCAGGATCGCCAGGACGATGCCCTCGAGCGTGCCCTTGAGCATCTCGGTCATCTGATTTCCCATGTCGATCTCCCTCCTTCTACTCAGTGATGTTGACTACCGGTAGAAAGTATCACTGAGTACCGGTACTTGGCAACACTGAATACCGAACTTCTTTCGGAGCTGCTCCGCGTACCGTTGAGCGGGTGACGGACGACATCCGGGCTCTCCTCGCCGACGCGCGATCCCGCCTCGCGGGCGCGCCGCGCGAGGCGCTCGGAGAGATCGTCGAACCCGGCCGCCTCCGCGCGCTGCTCGGATCCGGCCCGCGGATCGTGCGCGCCGGATCCGTCTGGCGCGTCGGTGTGCTGCTCATCGGAGACGACGCGGTGTTCGAGGAGGGCGAGGTGCTGCGCGCCGTCGACCCCGGGCGCCGCGGCTACGCGGCGGAATCGGCGCGGCGTCGGGCCGAGCTGCGGGCGATGGCCGTGCGCGGCGGCTTCGACCCGGGGGAGACGGTGCACATCGGCTGGCGGCGCCTCGACCTCGACCTCCCGGCGGACGGCCCGCTTGTGCTCGACGGGCCCGCGCCGCTGATCCGCTGGGCGCCCGGCGGCGCTTTGATGCCCCTGGCCTCATACCTGTCGGAGCGCATCGACCTGCTGCTCGACCCTCCCGGCGGCGCGTAGCGCCGGGTGCCGCGTGCAAAGGTGCGGCGTGTGCACCTCGCGGCCGGCGTTGAGGTGCGATCGCCGCACCTCTGCGTCCGGGTCCAGGCGCCGGGCTCATTAAAGGTGCGGCGAGTGCACCTTTGAACGCGGCGAGGCATGCATTCGCCGCACCTTTGAAATCGGCAGCGGGCCGCGTGCCTGTGGACAGATCGGAAGGCAGGCCGCCGAGGCGGGGCAGGGTGGCGGGATGAGGCATACGAACCTGCCGGAGGAGCTCGGTCCCGTGTTCTCGGTCGCGCGCGCTCGCGCGCACGGCGTCGGGCGTGGGCGGCTGAGCGGTGCGGATCTCGGATCCACCTTCCGCGGAGCGCGGCGGCGCGCAGAGGATGCCGAACCCGGGCCGGGCGATGAACCGGAAGCCGCGCGGGAGCGCGCCAGGGTGCTGAGGCTCGCGCGCGAGTACGCGCAGGTGATGACGTCGCACGCGTTCTTCGCGGGGATCACGTCCGCCGTGGTCCAGGGGATCCCGCTGCCCCCGGAGCACTATTGGGAGCCCGTCGCCCCCGACGCGCCTCTCACCGCACCTCGCAAGCCGCGCCCGCTCGTCGTCGGGGTGCACGCGCCGCGCACGCCTGTACGCCGTCCGGGGATCCGCGGGATCAGGATCGGCGCAGAGCTCGCGCCCCTTGCGACTGCCGAGGGACTGCCGGTGGTGGCGGGCCCTGCGACGTGGGCATCGCTGGGCTCGGAGCTGTCAGAGCGCGATCTCGTCATCGCGGCGGATCACCTGATCCGGATCCCGCGCCATCCCGGGGGATTCAAGGCCCCGGACCGGAGCGCGTACGCGACGCGCGACCAGCTCGCGGCGGCGATCGGCGTGCGGCGCGGGGCCGCGAAGCTGCGGGCAGCGCTCGCGCGCGCTCGCACCGGATCCTCCTCGCCGAAGGAGTCGGCCCTGCGGCTGATCCTCGTCGACGGGGGTCTGCCCGAGCCGGCGCAGGATCACGACGTGTATGACGCGGGGCAGTGGATCGCCACGCTCGACCTCGCCTGCCCCGAACTGCGGATCGGGATCGAGTACGACGGGTCCGGGCACCGCACGCAGGTGCAGTTCGAGAAGGACGTGCGCCGGCTTGAGCGCCTGGCGGAGGCGGGCTGGACGATCCTGCGCTTCACGGCCCGCGACCTCCGCGGGGCGGAACTCGCCATCGTGCAGCGGGTCGCGCGCGCCCGCACCCGCCTCGGGGGCTGAGCGCGGCGCCCCGGGCGCGACGCAAAGGTGCGGCGTGTGCATGTCTCAGCGCCGGAGACCATGCGTTCGCCGCACCTTTGCGTACCGGCTAGGACGCGGCACCCGACAAAGGTGCGGCATGTGCATCTCTGAGTACCGCCACGGATGCATTCGCCGCACCTTTGCGGCGCAGGCCTCCCGGGTCAGCGGGAGGAGTTCGACGTGCGGCCGCGCACGATGCCGACGAATGCGTCGACGTCGGGGGTCGTGCGGTCGGCGTGCCACGCGAGCGCGACGGTCGA
Source organism: Microbacterium paludicola (assembly GCF_039529675.1). Taxonomy (NCBI): domain Bacteria; kingdom Bacillati; phylum Actinomycetota; class Actinomycetes; order Micrococcales; family Microbacteriaceae; genus Microbacterium; species Microbacterium paludicola. The sequence goes on along the minus strand of NZ_BAAANG010000025.1, from coordinate 18,229 downwards.
TGCGGGCGCGCCGCGCAGCGGGCGGTACGTGACGTCGCGACGGTGATGGAGCCGCGCCAGCGACATCGGCACGACCACGATTCCCACGCCGGCGGCGACCGTGGCGATCGCGTCGGCGGTGGTCTCAAGCGGGTCGGAGCGCGGAGCCTCGGTGCCCGGCAGCGGGATCGGCCCGAGCACGTCGTCGCGCGGGACGATCACGATCTCGCCGGCGAGGTCATCCGGATCCAGCTCCTCGGCCGCCGTGAGCGCGGAGTCGATCGATGCGACGACCACCGCTGTCTCGTCGTACAGGCGGATGACATGCAGGTCGTGCGTGTCGATCGGCAGCCGGATGAGCGCCGCGTCCACGTCGCCGGCATCGATGGGCACGCGCTGGGTCGCGACCTCGAGGGGGACGAGCTCGAGCGTCACGTGGGGAAGGCGCTCACGCCAGCGGTCGATCCACTTGCCGGGCGTCGCTCCCGGCACCACTCCGAGGCGGAAGGTGCGCGGCGGTTCGGGCGCCGGAGGCTGCTCCCGAGGGGCCCGATCCCGCTTCGGGGCGGCCTGCTTCCGGGGCGCGCGCTGACGGGTGCCGGTGCGTCGTGCGCCGCCGCGTCCGGTGTGAGCCATGGCGCCAGATTATTACGCGACTTCGGGCGGGTAATCCTCCCCTCCCGGAAGCCCGCCGTTCGGGTGTGCCGATGGCTAAGGTTTCCGCAGGGAGCGCCGCGCTCCACCACTGATCGGGAGGGATCACCATGGGCATCGCTGACTGGGCGAAGGACGCGTTCGAGAACGCGAAGGACGTCGCCGCCGAGGCCGTCGACAACGTCAAGGAGTTCGCCGCGGACGCGACCGAGAACGTCAAGGAGTTCGCCGCGGACGCGACCGAGAACGTCAAGGAGTTCGCCGCGGACGCGACCGAGAAGGTCCAGGATGTCGCCGCCGACGTCACGGACAAGGTCAAGGACGTCTTCGACGGCGACCAGCCGCAGGCCGCGTCCGTCGTGCCGGAGACTCCGGCCGGCGCCTGATCCGCTGACCGGGACGGGGCCGCGCCGCGAGGCGGACGGCCCCGTTCTGCGCGCAGAGCTCGGGTGCGCGCGCAGGTACGGTTGAACCGAGTTCCACCGGCACCGGCGATCGTGGACGATCGACCAGCCGACATCCATGCAAGGAGACACCGTGACCGATCGCGAAGACATCCCCGACCGGCCCCGCATCTCGGCGGTGACGAACGAGGACGGCACCGGCGCGGTGACCGTCGACGGATCCACCCGACCGATCAAGGCCCGTGACGCCGCGGGCGCGCGCAAGGCGGTGCTGGCGATGGTCGTCGAGGTCGCCATGGAATACGGCCGCCCCGTGCGCGTCGCCGCCAGCGGAAGCGACGGCGTCCGGATGCTCATCGTCGCACCGGATGGATCGGTCGAAGAGGGAATCGAGACGCCGGCCCCGCCCGCCTCGGCTGCTCCGGCCGCCATTGCTCCGGCCGCCATTGCTCCGGCCCCCGCGGCTCCGGCCCCCGCCCCGGACGAGATCGTGACCAGCGTGCCCAAGTCGGCTCCCGCGCCTGCTGCGCCCGCGCCCGCGGCTCCTGCTCCTGCGGCCCCTGCTCCTGCGGCGCCCGCTCGCGCGGCCGCCGCGCCGGCCGCTCCGGCGCCTGCGGCTCCCGCTCGTCCGGCGCCCGCTGCCCCCGCGCCCGCCCCGGCCATGCCTGCCGCGCCGGCCCCCGCGGCCCGCGCGTCGCGCCCCGGCGAGCCCACGGGCGACGCACTGACCCGCCGCGAGGCCCGCCTGCTCACCGCGCGTGACTTCGCCGAGACCGCCAAGCCGGTCACGCCCGTGCCCGCCACGGAGGGCTTCCGCGGCGGCGTCAACAAGCTCGGCTTCCGCCTCAAGCCCGGCAAGGCCGAGCAGGCGAAGCGCGACCGCCGCGAAGCGATCCAGCGCGCGTTCTCCGGCACGAAGACCATCGCCGTCATCGGCGAGAAGGGCGGCGTCGGCAAGACCACGACGACGTACCTGCTCGGCGCCACCCTCGGCCGCGTCCGCGGCGGCAGCGTCCTCGCCTGGGACAACAACGAGTTCAAGGGCACGCTCGGCATCCGCTCGCTGCCGTCGCCCGACCACGACCACACGGCGATCGACCTGCTCGACCACGTCCAGTCGGTCGGCACCGGCGAGCTCAGCTCGGCCGACCTCATCGACTTCGTGCGCGCCCAGGGCGAGAACAAGTTCGACGTGCTCGCCTCGCAGAGCCTCGACGGCGACAGCGACGTGATCGACGAGGAGGCGTTCGGGCTGCTGCACGAGACGCTGAGCCGCTCGTACCGCGTCATCATCGTCGACACCGGCAACAACTCGAAGGCCGGCACCTGGCAGTCGGCCGTCGCCGAGGCCGACGTGCTCGTGCTCACCACGATCGTCAAGGAGGACAGCGCCCGCACGCTCGCCTCCATGGCCGACACGCTGGTCGCCCACGGGCACGAGGCGAAGCTGCGAAACGCCGTCACCGTGATGAGCCACCCGTCGCCGACGAGCTACCCCGACCTCGAGCGCCGCCTGATCGCCCATATGGGCCAGCTCACGCGCAAGGTCGTCTCGGTGCCGTTCGACACCGCCCTCGACCGCGGCGACGTGATCGACTTCGAGGCGCTGTCGGACGAGTCGCGCGAAGCGTGGCTCGAAGTCACTGCTGCTGTGGCTGAGGGGCTTCGGTAGGGGGGGTCCGCTTCGGCTGCGGGGCGCCCTTCGTCGGCGTCAGCGGGGCCCCGTCCGTCTGAGCGACCCGCAGAGCGGATCGCTGAGACGGACACCCCGATACGCCGGCGAAGGGCACCCCTCCGCCTTCGCTGAGCCGTGCGGGACAGCGAAGGTGGGGTTCTCGTGGGGGATCGGCCGTTGTGTCGTGGTCAGCGGGCGTTGGCCGGCTGATTGCGGCGGCATGCTGCACGATGCCCAGGCGGGAGGCCTGGGCGTCTGTGGTTGTGGTCCGTGCGAGCGAAGCGAGCGTGCAGGCGCTCGTGCGCCGTCAGCTCACGCTCTCGAAGGAGCGGAGCGACAGGCGGCGTGAGCGACAGCTACGCGGCGAGGTGGAGGGCGCCGCGGGCGTCCGTGACCACGGTGCCGCCCGGCGGGATCGCCTCGTCGTCGCCGATCTTCGAGTCCTTGGCGACACGGGCTCCGGCGCCCACGCGCGTGCGCACGCCGATGTGGGCGCGCGCCCCGATCGCGGCCTTCGGGCCGACGTGCGCGTTCGCGTCGATGTACGCGCCCGGTCCGATCAGAGCATCCGATTCGATCCACGCGCCGCGCGCCACCGTCGCGCCGGCGGCGACCTGCGCGCCGGGTTCGACGTATGCGCCCACCTCGACGCGCGCATCCGGATGCACCTTCGATCCGTGCGCGACCAGGCCGCGCCCGTTCACGTGCTTGCGATAACGCAGTGTCTCGCCGTGCTCGTTCTCGATGTCGACGTAGTTCTTGCCCACGATGCCTTTCCGCGGCCCCGGTTGAGGCCGGACAATATCGACAACGGCCCGGTGAGGAGCAGTATTCCCGGGATCGGGGCACCAGATGTCGGGCGTGTTTCGTGATCGGATGAGCAGAGTGCTTCAGGAAAGGTCCATCCGGTTCTCGTATCGTTGAGGAGTGACGAACGACACCGCCGAACGATCCCTCGTCTTCGACTGGGAGCAGACCCGGCACTCCGTGGCCGAGGACGTGCAGGGGATCGTCGTCGGCACCTTCGTCGCGGCGCTCGGCCTGTCGCTGCTGAAGGCCGCCGGCGCAGTCACGGGCGGAACCGCGGGCCTCGCGCTGCTGCTCGACCAGGCGACCGAGCTGCCGTTCTGGCTGATCTTCACGCTCGTCAACCTGCCGTTCGCCGTGCTCGCCCTGTGGAAGAAGGGCGTGCGGTTCACGATCCTGACGTGCATCTGCATCGCCGGGGTCGCCGGCCTCACCGTCGTGAACGCGCAGCTGCTGCCGATGCACGACCTCGACCCGATCTACGGCGTCTTCGCCGGCAACCTGCTCGCGGGCGTCGGCCTGCTCATCCTGTTCCGCCACGGTGCGAGCGTCGGCGGCGTGAACATCGTCGCGCTTCTGCTGCAGGAGCGCACCGGCTTCCGCGCCGGCTGGACCCAGATGACGCTCGACGTGCTCGTTGTGCTCTTCTCGCTGCTCGTGCTGCCCTGGCCCACGGTGCTCCTGAGCGCCGCCGGTGCCGTGGTGATGAGCGTCGTCCTCGCGATGAATCACCGCGAGGGGCGCTACATCGGCCGCTGACACGACGAAGCGGCGCCGCGCGGGTGTCCACCCGCGGCGACGCCGCTGCCGTCGATCTGCGGGTCAGGCGGTGCAGACCGTGGTGAGCTCGGCCTGAGCGTCGGTCAGCGCCGTGGTCGCGGTCTCCATGTCGTCGAGCGCGCCCTGGACGGTCTCGGCGTCGGCGGTCGCCGGGTCGATCTCGCTGATCGCGGTGATCTGGTCGGTCAGGCCGGCGTAGGCGGTGGAGAAGTCGTCGAAGACGGGCTTGACCTCGTCGTTCGTGATCGTGCCGCCGATCTCGTCGAGCTTCGCCGAGATCGTCGCGATGCCCTCTTCGATCGCCGCGGTGTCGCCGCTGGTCGCGCCGGTCATCAGCTCGTTCGCGGTGGTCTGGACCTCGGCGGTGCCGTCGGTCACGAGCTTGCACGCGTCGGCGACCGACTGGCCGGCGCTGCAGCCGGCGAGGCCGAGCGTCAGCACGGCGGTTCCGACGGCGGTGAGCATGAGCTTGCTGCTGCGGATGCGCATGATGGCTCCTCTTTCGTGTGATGAATCGGGCCATCCCGCGTGTGCGCGCGGCCCCCCGCCTCGACGCTACCCGCAATGCCGCGGCGCCACAGACCGCGGGCCGGGCACCCCTCCCCGGTGCGCGAGGTCGCCGCGAGCGCGCCCGCGTACAGGCTCGCTGTGACGCGAGTGAAGGCCTGGGGCGCGCGAGCCTGTGCCGGGGCGGCCCAGCCTGTGCGGGGTCGATCAGCCGCCGTCGGAAACGGGCGTCGCGTCCTCGAGCCCGACACAGCGGATGCCAGGATGGACGCGTGATCACCGAGCACGCGCTGCTGCCCGTCCGCCCGGGGCGCGAGGACGACTTCGAGGCGGCGTTCCGCACGGCGCGTCCGCTCATCGCCGGCCAGCCGGGCTTCCGGTCGATCTCGCTCTCGCGGTCGGCCGAGTCGCCGAGCACCTACCTGCTGCTCGTCGAGTGGGACTCGATCGCCGATCACGAGGAGGGCTTCCGCGGCTCGCCCGAGTACCTCGAGTGGAAGCGGCTGCTGCACTCGTTCTACGACCCGTTCCCGGTCGTCGAGCACTTCGTGGAGATCGACCTCGGCTGAGGCGGTTCCGCCGGCAGCGCGTCAGGCGGGCTGGCAGCGCGGGCACCAGTAGACGACGCGCTCCTTCGTCGGATCCGCGCCGAGCGCCGATCGCCGGATGGGCGTGCCGCAGCGACGGCACGGGCGGTGCTCGCGCCCATAGACCCAGCGGCCCTGCCCGCGGCGGCTGTCGCCGGTGAAGATCCGCACGGGCAGCTCGACGTTGCGCCGGATCGTCCGCACCCCCAGATCCAGCAGCGCGGCGACATCCACCTTGGTCGCCGGGCGCTCGGGGTGCACGCCGCGCAGGAACAGCAGCTCGCTCGCGTACTCGTTGCCGAAGCCGGCGACGTGGCGCTGATCCTGGATGGCGACGTGGATCGCGCGCGGATCGGATGAGACGCGGCGCGCGGCCTCCGCCGGATCCCAGTCGTCCGACAGTGGATCGGGACCGAGATGGCCCACGACCCTCGCCTCGTCACGCGTGGGGAGCACCTCGACCATTGCGAGCTCGAACCCGACCGTCTCCCACGCGCGCGTGCCGACCACCGCTCGGGCCTTGTAGGCGGGCTTCCGCCAGCGCTCGCCGGCGCGGTACACGCGCCACTCGCCCTCCATCTTGAGGTGCGAGTGAAGCGTCAGCTCGTCGAACCGGTGAAGCAGGTGCTTGCCGCGGGCGACGACCTCGCGCACCACCTGCCCCGTGACATCGGCGTTGGCGCTGCCGGGCACCCGCACCTCGAAGCGCGTCACCTCGTGGCCGGCGAGCGCCCCGTGCAGCCGCCGCGCCGCCCGGTGGACGGTGTCGCCCTCAGGCACGTCGCCCGCCGATCGCCGCGGACCCGGCGGTCGCCTTGCGGAACGTGAGGCCCTTCGTCGACTCGACGAAGCCGGCCTCGCGCAGCGCCCGGCCGACCGCGGTGCCGTAGACGAACTCGCCGTTGACCTGCTCGACCGTGAGGGTCTCGAGGCGCCGCTCGCGGGCGGTGCGGGCGAGGTCGGCGGCCGCCGCGGTCAGCACCTGCTCGTCGTCGGTGAACGCGAGGGCGGTGCGTCCGCCGCGCTCGAGGTACAGCACGAGCGCGCCGTCGACGAGCACGACGAGGCCGCCGGCCTTGCGGCCGGGGCGGTGCTTGACCGCGTCGAGCGCCGGCCAGGCGAGCGCGGCACCGTACGGGTTCGCCGGATCCGTCGCAGCGAGCGTGACTGCGCGCAGGGGAACCGGATCGGGCAGGGCCGAGAACTGCCGCAGCCGGTCGATGGTGGGGGAGGTGGCGAACTGCGCGGCGCCGAGCTTCTCGATCAGGTAGCCGCGGCGGCAGTGCCCCGCCTGCTCGAGGCTCGCCAGCACGCGGTACGCCTGGGCGAACCCGCCGGGGACGCCCTCGTTCTGCACGGCCCCGCGCGTGACGACGCCGTAGCGGTCGAGCAGCAGCGACGCGGTCGCCGTGTGCCGCACGGCGGCGTCGGGTTCCGCGTCGGGGAGCAGCGACCAGCGTCCGCCCGAGGCCTGGGGGCGCGGCGGGGTCGGGGAGGTGCCGCCGAAGCTCGGCCGCGAGAGCGAGGCGCCGCGGTACAGGCGTGCGCGGGGCGTGCGTCGCGCGGAGCGGTGCGCCTGCGATCCGGCACCGAGGAGCGACCGGACCGGCGCGAACGTGTCGTTCGTCACGCGCCCGGCCCAGACAAGGTTCCACAGCGCCTCGACGGTGCCGATCTCGGTCTCGCCCTGCGCCAGCTCGCGCAGCTGCGCGGCGAAGTACGCCCCGCCCCCGGCGAGGGCGCGCACGAGGCGCGCCTCGAGCGAGTCGGGCGCGACCTCGATGTCGGACGGCGCGATCGTGAGCGGCGCCCCATCCGCCGGGTGAAGGGCGATCCAGCCGTCGCGGCCGGGCAGCGATCCGTGCCCCGACCAGACCACCTCGCCGGTCGCCGTCAGCTCGTCGAGCATCGCCGGGGTGTAATCGCGCACGCGGGAGGGCAGCACGAGCGACTCCCAGGCGCTCGCGGGGATCGGCACGCCGGCGAGCTGGTCGATCGCCGCCAGCACGCCGTCGATGCCCTCGAGCGGACGCGTGATGTGCTGCCAGTCGGGAAGGAACCGCGCGTAGGCGTCGGGGGAGACGGGTTCGACGCTTCCCCGCAGCGCCGCGAGCGAACGCATCCGGATGCGCCGCAGCGCCTCGGCGTCGCACCACTCCGGCTCGTCGGACACTCCCGCGTCGGCGAGGAAGAACCCGCTGACGAGGCGCCCCTGGCCCTCGAGGCGCTGCAGCGCATGGCGAGCGACGGCCGGGCCGATGCCGAGCCGCTCGGCGACCGCGGCGGTCGTGAACGGGCCGTGCGTGCGGGCGTAGCGCGAGACGACGTCGCCCAGCGGATCGGGAAGCGGCTCGAGGAAGGCGACGGGCACACCGACCGGCAGGGCGGCACCGAGCGCGTCGCGCAGCCGCCCCGCGTCCTCGATCGCGGCGTACCGCTGAGTGCCCGCGACGTTCACGGGGATCGCACGGCGTGCGTCGACCAGGGCCTCGAGGTACCCCTCGCTCGTTGAGCGAGCGGAGCGAGTCGAAACGGTGGAACCGTCTCCGGGGGTGGAGGCCTCGGCGGTTTCGGCCGTGTCGACTCGGTCGTCCCTCCCTCGCTCGACTCCCGAGGACGGCTCCAGCCGCTCCGCCACCTCGTCGACCGACAGCGGGCCGAGCACGCGCAGCAGGTCGGCCACGCCCTCGACGCCGCGGGCGCGGCGATCCGGGGCGAGACGCTGGGCCTCGGCCTCGAACTGCGCGATGACGTCGGGGTCGAGCAGCTCGCGCATCTCGACCTTGCCGAGCAGCTCGGAAAGCAGCGACGGATCGACCGACAGGGCCGCGGCGCGACGCTCGGCGAGGGGCGAGTCGCCCTCGTACATGAACGCACCGACGTATCCGAACAGCAGGTCGCGCGCGTAGGGCGATGGCTGCGAGGGCTCGGTCTCGACGAGCCGGATGCGCCGCTCGCCGATGCTGCGGACGATGCGCAGCAGCGCGGGGAGGTCGTAGACGTCCTGCAGCACCTCGCGCAGCGTCTCGAGGATGATCGGGAAGGTCGGATGCCGGCGTGCGACCTCCAGCAGCTGTGCCGAGCGCTGCCGCTGCTGCCACAGCGGGCTGCGCTTGCCGGGGTTCTGCCGCGGCATGAGCAGGGCGCGCGCGGCGCACTCGCGGAACCGTGAGGCGAACAGCGCCGATCCGCCGACCTCGTCGGTGACGATCCGCTCGAGCTCATCCGGATCGAACACGAACAGCTCGGCGCCCGGCGGCTCCGACTCGGCGTCGGGGATGCGGGCGATGATGCCGTCGTCGCTCGCGACCGCCGATCCCTCGACGCCGAGGCGCTCGCGGATGCGGGCGTTGACCGCCAGCGCCCACGGCGAGTGCACGTGCATGCCGTACGGGGAATGCAGGATGATGCGCCAGTCGCCGACCTCGTCCCGCCCGCGCTCGACAGTGAGCGTGCGGTCGGTGGGAAGGGTGCCCGTCGCCTCCTTCTGCTCGGCGAGATAGCCGAGCAGGTTCTGGCGCGCGAACTCATCCAGGCCCGCCTCGATCAGCCGTTGCTCGGCCTTCTCGGGCGCGGTCGAGCTCAGCTCGCGCGCGAACCTGCCGAGGGCCTCTCCGAGCTCGGCGGGACGGCCGAGGCCGTCGCCGTGCCAGAACGGCACCTTGCCCGGCTGGCCGAACGCCGGCACCACGTTGACGCGGTCGTGCGTGATCTCGACGATCTTCCAGCTGGTGGTGCCGAGCGTGAAGACGTCGTTCACGCGCGACTCGTAGACCATCTCCTCGTCGAGCTCGCCGACGCGGGCGTTGCGGGTCTCGCCGGCGATGAAGACGCCGAACAGCCCGCGGTCGGGGATCGTGCCGCCGCTGGTGACCGCGAGCCGCTGCGCGCCCGGTCGCCCCTCGATCGTGCCGGCATCGCGATCCCAGACGAGGCGCGGGCGCAGCTCGGCGAACTCGTCGGACGGATAGCGGCCCGCCAGCAGGTCGAGGGTCGCCTCGTACGCACTGCGCGGCAGGGAGCGGAACGGCGCGCTGCGGCGCACGGTCTCGAACCAGTGCTCGACCTCGATGGATCCGAGCGCGGTCGCCGCGACCGTCTGCTGGGCGAGGATGTCGAGCGGGTTCTGCGGCACGGCGATCGACTCGATCTGGCCGGCGAGCATCCGCTCGGTGACGATCGCGGTGTGGAGGACGTCGCTGCGGTGCTTGGGGAACAGCGCCGCCTTCGAGATCTCGCCGACCTGGTGCCCGGCGCGGCCGACGCGCTGCAGGCCGCTCGCCGCGCTGGGCGGAGCCTCGACCTGGATCACCAGGTCGACCGCGCCCATGTCGATGCCGAGCTCGAGGCTGCTGGTCGCCACGACGCAGCGCAGCTCGCCCGACTTCAGCTGCTCCTCGACGATCGCCCGCTGCTCCTTCGACACCGAGCCGTGGTGCGCCTTCGCGAGCACGGGATCCGCCCCCGCCGTGGACCCCGCCTGCGCCATCATCGCCGCGGGAACGGCGGGCTCCGGCAGATCGAGCCCGAGCCGCTCGCTGTAGATCTCGTTCAGCCGCGCGGTCAGCCGCTCGGCGAGGCGCCGCGAGTTCGCGAACACGATGGTCGACCGGTGCGCAAGGATGCGATCGACGATCGCCTCCTCGACATGCGGCCAGATCGATCCGGTCATCTCGGTGGCTTCGGGCTGGAACCACTCGCCGTCGTCGCCCGTCTCGGCCGCGGGGGTGGCGCCGGCCGCGGGAGGCGGGTTCTGCATGTCGGCGATCGGCACCGTCACGCGAAGCTCGAACGTCTTCGACGCGCGCGGGGCGACGATGTCGACCGGTGCCGTGCCGCCCAGGAACCGGGCGACCTCGTCGATGGGCCGCACGGTGGCCGACAGGCCGATGCGCTGCGCGGGCTTCTCGAGCAGGTCGTCGAGGCGCTCGAGACTCACGGCCAGGTGCGCGCCGCGCTTGGTCGCGGCGACCGCGTGCACCTCGTCGACGATGACCGTGTGCACCTCGCGCAGCGTCTCGCGGGCCTGGCTCGTGAGCATCAGGTACAGCGACTCGGGCGTCGTGATCAGGATGTCCGGCGGGTGCCGCACGAGCCGCTGCCGGTCGGTGGAGGGGGTGTCGCCCGACCGCACGCCCACGCTCACCTCGGGCGCCTGCTCGCCGAGTCGCCGCGCCGCCTGAGAGATCCCGACGAGGGGCGAGCGCAGGTTGCGCTCGACATCCACGCCGAGCGCCTTCAGCGGCGAGACGTACAGGATCTTCGTGCGTTCTGGGGCGGCGTGATCCTTCTCGCGGAACACACGGTCGATCGCCCAGAGGAACGCCGACAGGGTCTTGCCGGATCCGGTCGGCGCCACGACAAGCGCGTGGCGGCCCTGCGAGATCGCGTCCCACGCGCCCACCTGCGCATCGGTCGGCGCTTTGAAGGCGCCACGGAACCACTCCCGCGTCGCGGGCGCGAACCGATCGAGCACATCCACCGGTCCAGTCTGCCGGGCACCTCCGACATGCGGGCAGGATGGTCCCATGGGAAAGCGATTCGGCCCGCTGCATGCGACGGAACAGGGGGTGCGGATCGGCGATCCGACGCGCCGCCACCTGCTGCTCGCCGAGGACGGGATCCATCACGTCGACGGCGAGAAGCGACTCGCGACGTTCGCGTGGGAGCACGTCGAGAACGTGCGCCTCGGGTACTCGACGACGTGGTTCCCCTGGCCCGGGGCCGTCGCGGGAGTGCTGTGGGCGGCGGCCGTCGCGCTCGCGCAGGATGACCTCGGCGTCACGGTCGACGACGGCAAGGCGGAGGTCGCGACCCGCGACGGCGTCGAGGTGGTCGACGTCAGCCGCCACCACCTCGGCCCGTACTGGAAGAGCGCCGTCGCGCGCACCGAGATGCTCGTCGAGTGGCTCGCGGCCAAGCCCGAGCGGCGGACGCTGCTGTCGGCGCCCGACGAACTCGTGCGGCGCGCCGCGCGGCGTCAGGCCCGCATCGCGTGAGCGGCGGTCAGCCCAGCTGACCCAGCTGCTTCTCGAGGAACGCGCGCACGTCGGCGAGCTCGTGCTCGGAGACCGCGTGGCGCAGCTCGGGATAGATGCGGCCGACGAGGTCGCTGTGACCGGGAAGCCAGTCGGTCGTGTGCAGCACGAGCGCCGCGGGGATCACCTCGTCGAGCGCGCCGCGCCCCCAGAACACCGGCGGGCGGCGCTCCGCGAGGTCGGCGTCGCCCGGCAGCTCGCCCGGGGTGGCGTACCCCGACAGGTTGATGACGAACGCGAAGCGCTCGGGATCGAGCCGCAGCGCCTGCAGCGCCACCGCCGCACCCTGCGAGAAGCCGAGCAGCCCGATGCTCGTCGCCTCGGACGCCACCTCGTCGAGCCACGTCAGCAGCGCGTGCGCGGCGCGCGTTGTGTGCACCGCATCGCGGCTCTCGAGCCCCTCGATCGGATACCAGGATCGGCCGGGCGTCGGGAACGGCGGCTCGAGCGGCGCGCGCACCGCGGCGACCGCGAACTCCGCCGGCAGGTGCGGCGTCAGCGCGAAGAGGTCGTGCTCGTCGGCGCCGTAGCCATGCAGCAGCACAAGCAGCGGACGGCCGGCCGGCTCGTCCGACCAGAGCACGACATCCGGATCGAGGATCGGGTTCTCTGACACCCGTCCATCCTGCCGCGAGCCTGCGACGTTCCTCCACGGGGCAGAGGGATCGGGCATGGCCCGGTAGAAATGACTCATGGCCGTGCGCACACCTGATCCGGATCCCGAAGAGCAGCCCTCCGACGACGCGGACTTCTCCGCCGTGGGGGCTGCCGGCTTCGGCGGCGTTCCCGGGGGCGGGGCGAACCCCGCGTGGCTGAGCGACATCGAGCTCGCCGAGATCCGGCGCCGCCTGCCGATGATCTACGTCGAGGCGGTCCCCGTGCGGACGGATGGGACCGGCGCGGTCACGCAGGTGGGCATCCTGCTGCGCGCGACGCCGCTCGGCGAGATCAGCCGCACGATCGTGTCGGGTCGCGTGCGATACGGCGAGACCGTGCGCGACGCGCTGTTCCGCCACCTTGAGAACGACCTCGGCCCCATGGCGTTCCCGCTGCTGCCGCCGTCGCCCGTGCCGTTCACGGTCGCCGAGTACTTCCCGATCCCCGGCGTGAGCCCGTACCACGACGACCGCCAGCACGCCGTGTCGCTCGCGTACGTCGTGCCCGTCACCGGCACGTGCGAGCCCCGTCAGGATGCGCTCGAGGTCACCTGGCTGACGCCGGAGGAGGCGTCGTCCGAGGCGCTCGCCGCGGAGATGGAGGGCGGCCGCGGCACGCTCATCCGCACCGCCCTGGCCAGCGTCGGCGCCCTGCGCTAGAAGGCCGCGTCGATGAGGGTCGCCGCGGCCTGACGGGCGACGCCCGCCGACTCGGAGGTTCCGAGGATGGCGGCCGTTGTCTGCGCGCCCTCGGCGAGGATGGCCAGCTGCGGCCCGAGCTCGGCCGGCCCGCCGGCGTCGGCGACGAGCCGATCCACGTAGGCCTGGAACGAGAGCTTGTGGTCGCGCACCGCCAGCGCCACGGCCGGGCTCGTCGCGCCGAGTTCGCCGAACGTGTTGATGAAGCCGCAGCCGCGGAAGTCGTCCTCGTCGAACCAGTTGGCGAGGTGGTCGTACACGGCGAGCAGGCGATCGCGCGGGGTGTCGGCGCGCGCCACGGCGGCGTCGATTCCGCTCGTCCAGAGCTGGTGGCGGTGAGCGAGGACCCCGAGCACAAGCTGCTCCTTCGACGGGAACTGCTTGTAGATGGTCTTCAGCGACACGCCTGCTGCATCGCGCACGGCATCCATCCCGACCGCGCCGATGCCCTGGCTGTAGAACAGTCCGTCGGCCGCCCGGACGATCTGCTCGCGCACATCCGTATCGCTCATGTCAGCTCCCACCTTCCCCTCCACAGCGTAACCGGATCGGAGAACCGAGGTTCTCCGATCCGGTCGGGTCCTTCGCGAACGGGTCAGGACTGCACGAACGGCAGGAGCGCCGCGTTGACCTCGTCGGCGTGCGTCCACAGCAGGCCGTGGGGTGCGCCCTCGATCTCGACGTACTCGGCGGCGGGGACGGCCTCGTGGAAGCGGCGGCCCGTCACGTCGATCGGCAGGATGTTGTCGGCCGTGCCGTGAAGGATCAGCGTGGGAAGGCCCGCATCCCGCACCGCCGCGACGTCCTCGCGGAAGTCCTCGAGCCACGCGTCGACGACCGCGTAGGCCGCGACGGGGGCGCTGCCGACCGCGGTGATCCAGTTGGCGCGGACGACCTCCTCGCTGATGCGGGATCCGAGCGTCTCGTCGAGGTTGTAGAAGTCGTTGTAGAACTGCGTGAACCAGGCGTAGCGGTCGCCCTTTGCGGCGGCGACGATCCCGTCGAACACCTCCTGCGGCACGGCGCCCTGGTTGTCGTCGCGCTCGACGAGGAAGGGCTCGAGCGAGGCGAGGAACGCGAGCTTCGCCACGCGCTCGGTGCCGTAGAGGCGGGTGTAGCGGGCGAGCTCGCCGGTGCCCATCGAGAAGCCGACGAGGATGACGTCGCGCAGGTCGAGCGTCTCGAGGACGGTGTTCAGGTCGGCGGCGAAGGTGTCGTAGTCGTAGCCGGTGTCGACCTTCGACGAGCCGCCGAAGCCGCGGCGGTCGTACGTGATGACGCGGAAGCCGGCGGCGAGCAGCTCGCGGGTCTGCTTCTCCCAGCTGTCGCCGTCGAGGGGGTAGCCGTGGATCAGCACGACCGGCTGGCCGGTGCCCTGGTCCTTGTAGTGCAGCTCGATGGGGGTGGAGTTCTCGGTTCCGACGGTGATGTAGCCCATGATGTCCCTGCCTTCGACTTGGGGAGAACGTGCGTTCTCCGTCTGGTCATGACTGTAGGGGAACGAGCGTTCTCCGCACAAGAGTCGGGCGGGAATCGTGCATCCCGGGCGTGTCGCGGGCGCGCCGCGAGAGCGCTGATCCGGGTGGCGAGTGCACATCCTGCGTCTTGGCGGTGCCTCTCCGGCGTCACTGCCCTGCGTGCGGGATGGGCAGTCGCGGCCGCGCTGTGCCGTCGCGGCGCAGGATGTGCCGCGACGGGGCCGGAGTTAAGGGGTCGCGGATGTCGCCGCGGCGATCGCGGCGATGAACGCGTCGACGTCGGCCTCGGTGGTGTCCCAGCTCGTCAGCCAGCGGACCTCGCCGGTCGCCTCGTTCCAGTCGTAGAAGCGGAAGTCCTCGCGCAGGCGATCGGCGACGCCCGGCGGCAGGATGGCGAACACGCCGTTCGTCTGCGTCGGCTGCGTGAACGAGACGCGGGTGATGGATCCGTCGGCAAGGCCCGCCTCGATGCCCGCGCGCAGGCGGGCCGCCATGGCGTTCGCGTGTGCGCCGCTGCGCAGCCACAGGTCGTCGGTCAGGAGCGCGACGAGCTGCGCCGAGACGAACCGCATCTTCGAGGCGAGCTGCATCGCCGACTTGCGGAGGAAGTCGATCCCGGTCACGGCATCCGGATTCAGCACGACGATCGCCTCGGCCCCGATTGCGCCGTTCTTCGTGCCGCCGAAGCTCAGGACGTCGACGCCGGCGTCGCGGGTGAACTCGCGCAGCGGCACGCCGAGCGCGGCCGCGGCGTTGGCGATCCGCGCGCCGTCCACGTGCAGCGTCAGCCCGAGAGCGTGCGCGGTGTCGGCGATGGCGGCGATCTCGTCGACCGAGTACAGCGTGCCGAGCTCGGTCGACTGCGTGATCGACACCACCTGGGGCACCGCCTGATGCACGCCGCGGGAGCCCGCGACGGAGCGGATGAGGTCGGGCGTCAGCTTCGCATCCGGCGTGTGCACCGCCACGAGCTTGAAGCCGCCGACCTTCTCGGGCGCCCCGCCCTCGTCGGTGTTGATGTGCGCCACGGCGGGAGTGATCACCGCGCCCCACCGCGTCAGCATCGCCTGCAGGCCCACCACGTTGGCGCCGGTGCCGTTGAACACGGGAAAGGCCTCGACACCCTCGCCCAGCAGCTCGACGAACTGCCGCTGCAGCCGGGCGGTGTACGGATCCTCGCCGTACGAGACCGCGTGCCCGCCGTTCGCGGCGGCGAGGGCGGTGATCACCTCGGGATGGGCGCCCGCGTAGTTGTCGGACGCGAAGTGACGGCGGGACGCATCGTGCAGGGGATCCACCGGATCAGCCTACGGCGGGCGCCGGGTGCATCCGTCGGCCGGACGCATACATCCGTCGGCGGATGTGGCCGGTCGACGCGGACCGTACGGTGAAGAGGATGGACGACAGCAGCAGCCCCGAACCCGGCCCCCTGGCGCAGCGCCTTCGCGGGCTGTTCCGCGAGGTGTCCCCGACGCAGTGGGCGATCGACACCGTCGCCGGACTGCTGTTCACGGCGTTCGCGTTCATCTCGATGCGGGCGGCTGGATCGACCTCGCTGGCGGCCGACATCATCACCGTGCTCGCCATGATCGCGGCGCTTATGCTCAGCCGCGTGAGTCCTCCGCTGGGGCTCGCCGTCGCCTGGGCGGGGGCCCTCTGGCAGGTCGGCACGGGTCAGCCCCCGAGCCCGTCGAACATGGCGATCTTCGTCGTCCTGTTCGCGACGGCGGCCTACGGGTCGCGGCTCGTGTTCTGGGCGGGCTTCGCCTCGGCCTTCATCGGCGCGGCGATCATCGCGACGTACCTCGTTGTGGTGCCGCAGCTGTGGATGGGCCTCGGCATCTCCTCCCTGTCGGAGTCGGCGGTCACGGCAGCGCTCGCCTTCGCCGCGGCGCTGTTCGCGCTGCTGCTGTCGTGGACGGCCGGCGCGCTGTTCCGCTCGATCGGCCGCGGGCGCGAGACGCGGCGTGCGCAGCGCGAGGCCGAGGCGCGGGTGTCTGCCGAGCAGGAGCGGGGCCGCATCGCCCGCGACATGCACGACGTGGTCGCCCACTCGCTCGCCGTCGTGATCGCGCAGGCGGACGGTGCGCGCTACGCGGCGGCGGCCGATCCGGAGGCCGCGACCGCCGCGCTCGGGACGATCAGCCAGACCGCCCGCGCCGCGCTCGCCGACGTGCGGCTGCTGCTCACCCAGCTGCGGCACCAGCAGAGCGAGGGGCCGCAGCCGACGCTCGCCGACCTCGAGCAGCTCTACGCGCAGGTGCGCGCGGCGGGCGTCGACCTGCGCGTCGACGTCGACCCCGCGCCTCCCGGGGTGCCTCCCGCCGCCGTGCAGCTCGCGGTGTACCGGATCCTGCAGGAGGCGCTCACCAACGCCCTGCGGCACGGCGACGGCGGCCCGGTCGACGTGGGCCTCGCGTGGCATCCGGATCGCGTGGATCTCCACGTGCGCAATGGCATCCGGAGCGACGGCCGGACGGCCGAGCCGGGCGGGCACGGCCTGATCGGCATGCGCGAGCGCGCACAGCTGACCGGAGGGCGCCTCGACGCCCGGGCCGAAGGGCCGGCGTGGGTCGTGCGGGCCGAGATCCCGATCCGGGCCGCGGCATGAGCGCCCCGGGCGTCAACTGGGACATGCCCCGGGCGGATGCGAGGATCGCAGGATGATCCGTGTCGCGCTCGTAGACGACCAGTCGCTCTTCCGTGCCGGCATCCGCATGCTCGTCGCCTCGCAGCCCGACCTCGAGGTCGTCGGCGAAGCCGGCGACGGGCGCGAGGCCCTCGCCGTCGTCGCCGCGACCCGTCCGGATGTCGTGCTTATGGACATCCGGATGCCCGTCATGGACGGCCTCGCCGCGACCGCCGAGATCCTGACGCAGCCGGATCCGCCGAAGATCGTCATGCTCACGACGTTCGACCTGGATGAGGCGGCCGCGCGCGCGATCCGGCAGGGCGCATCCGGGTTCCTGCTGAAGGACGCCGATCCGGAGTTCCTGCTCGCCGCGATCCGCACGGTCCACGCCGGATCGTCGGTGATCGCCGCGTCCGCCACCCGCGAGCTGTTCGCCCAGTTCACCGAGACAACCCGGCCCGTGCCGCCGGCCTACGCCGACCTCACCGACCGGGAGCGCGAGATCGTCGCGCTCGCCGCCCGCGGGCTCAGCAACTCGGAGATCGCCGCGCGCGAGTTCCTCAGCGAGGCCACCGTCAAGACGCACATCAGCCGCATCCTCACCAAGCTCGCGCTCCGCGACCGCGTGCAGCTCGTCGTCTTCGCGTTCGAGCACGGGCTGGCGTCTTTATAAACAGCGGCTCGCACGCTCGGGGGCCGCAAGCGGCCGCCCTCGCGAGCGAGGCACCGTCGCTGACGCTCCGTTGCGGCAGCGCTTCGCGCTGCGTTGGTCGCACACACGGGTGGCGCAGGTCCGGTGCCCACGCCCCGGTTATCGAGCGAGCGGAGCGAGTCGAGATGACCGACTCGCACAGGTCGGTCGCTTCGGCTCGCTGGCGCTCGCTCAGCAACCGGTGGGCGGTACAGGCCCTTGTGCCCACCCCGCCGGTTATCGAGCGAGCGGAGCGAGTCGAGATGACGGCCCGCATGGATGGGCCGCTTCGGGTGGGTCGCTTCGGCTCGCTGGCGCTCGCTCAGCAACCGGTGGGCGGTACAGGCCCTTGTGCCCACTCCGCCGGTTATCGAGCGAGCGGAGCGAGTCGAGATGACGGCCCGCACAGGTCGGTCGCTTCGGCTCGCAAGCTCGCTCAGCAACCGATGGGCGGCACAGCCCGTCAGCCGACCCCGGTTATCGAGCGAGCGGAGCGAGTCGAGATGACGGCCAGCACATGTCGGTCGCTTCGGCTCGCTGGCGCTCGCTCAGCAACCGGTGGGCGGCACAGCCCGTCGGTTGCGTCCAATAGCGTGGTGTACGGATCGGGTGACCGTGTCGCTGCGGACGTAGCGACGGTCA
>NZ_BAAANG010000024.1:0-59219 GCF_039529675.1 Microbacterium paludicola | reverse complement strand
TCACAGCCTGACCACGACACGAAGGATCACACGATCACCGATACACCACGTCCCAGGACTTGACCCCGAGTCGCGCCTCCTCGGTGGTTCGAGAGATCCGGCATGGCATCGACCGGTGGCCGCCTGGAAGCCGGCGATGTCTGTGGCGTTCTGTTGGTGGGTCATACCGATCACGTAGTTGCATCTGAGGTCGGGCTGAGCGTGGGGGCGCTATGGGGGCAGAAACCAATGCGCGCAGATGCGTAATGGTGGCGATAAGCTGGCGCTCCGCCTAGGAACTTCGGGGCCTCGTGGGAGTGGCTGATACCCCAACTTGTAAACAGGGGGTCGTGGGTTCGAACCCCGCAGTCGGCACCGTATGA
The DNA here is from genome assembly GCF_039529675.1 of Microbacterium paludicola. Taxonomy (NCBI): domain Bacteria; kingdom Bacillati; phylum Actinomycetota; class Actinomycetes; order Micrococcales; family Microbacteriaceae; genus Microbacterium; species Microbacterium paludicola. The sequence goes on along the minus strand of NZ_BAAANG010000024.1, from coordinate 58,857 downwards.
ATGCCCTGCGTCGGCCGCGAGGGTCCGTCAGAACGTGATCATCATCATGCGACTGTTCAGCCGGCGAGGCGGCTGAACAGGTTGACGAGATTGCCGTCGGGATCGCGGAACAGTGCGGAGCGGTTGCCCCACGGCATTGTCGACGGCGGCAGGACCACGTCGTTCAGCTCGGCCTCGAGCCGAGCGAACTCGGCGTCGACGTCGTCCACCTCGAACTCCACGATCACCGAGCGGTTCGCGGAAGGGCCGACCGCGCCGCCGAGCATCGCCACCGTCGCCGGGCTGGCGATCGCGAGCGTGGCCCCCGGGCCGGTGAACTGTGCGAAGACCGACGCGGGGCGCGCCGCGGTCTGGCCCGTGACGCGCTCGTAGAACGCGGCGAGACGGTCGACGTCGTCGGTGATGATGCGGATGGATGCGAACGGCATGGGTGCCTCCGGTCGTGGTGCGAATTCGATCCCCACCAGCCTCGCGCGGTGGCGCGACAGCGTCCAGTCGGTGTTTCGCAGAATCGATCAGCGCATATCGTCCATGACCGGGTGAAGCGTGCCGAACGGGATGTCGAGATCCTCCCGGCGCAGCGCGCGCGGCGGCGGGCGCTCAGGAGCTTGCGCAGCGCCGTGCCCGCCGAGTGGCGGAAGGGGCCTCGGCGGAGAGCGCCGAGGCCGACCAGCAGCGCGAGTGCCTCATCGGGCGTGAAGCCCATCGGCCCGAGCGTCGCCGACGCGTCGATCGTGTAGCCGCCGGTGCGGCCCGGATCGGCCCAGATCGGGACGCCGGACTGCTGCAGCGCGGACAGGTCGCGCTCGATCGTGCGGACAGAGACCTCGAAGCGCTCCGCCAGCCAGCGCGCGCTGCGCCGGCGCGGCGATACCGGTATCCGAAAATGCGGGGAAAGTCGGTGCCTGAATTCGGCGCCAAAGTGTTCCTCGGGATTTGCATAATGGGCACCGGCATAAAGGCATTCTGTTCGCCGGGAGTTTCCCAAAATGCCGCACAGTGTGCGCGTGCCTTCCGAAAACCTTCTGGCCCCGCCCCGCGACGCATTCCGTGGCGTCGGGGGGACCGCCGCGACGGGGGCCGGGGCTCAGACAGTGGGGGACCTGAGCACCCCGGTGCCGACGCTTGCGGCCGACACGCCGATCCTTGTCGCCGAGCGGCGCTTCCGAGATGAGCCGACGCTTCGCGCCGTTGCCGTCGCGGTGCCCGGCGGGCTCGCGCTGCTGACACTGCGGCTGCTCGAGACACAGCTGAGCGGCCGCCTCGGCTACGGACGCGCGCTGCTGTCGCGCGCGGTGGTGGGCGGCATCGTGGACGCCGACAGCCTCGTGCTCGAGTCGGACGCGCCGCTGCTGGAGGCGGCCGATCAGCTGCTCACGCGCGTCGACTGGCTGCGCGACGACGAGGTGCTCGTGATGGGCCAGGACGGCGAGCCCGCCGTCGCATCCGTGTCGGTGATGTTCCGTGAGGTCGGCCTGCTGTTCCGCGACATCGCGATGCGCGACCAGCTCACCGGACTGCCGAACCGGCGCCTGCTGCACGAGCGGGGCGAGCTGCTGTCCACCCAGGTCGACCCGGGCCGGATGGCTGTGCTGTACGTCGATCTCGACGGCTTCAAGCAGATCAACGACAGCCTCGGCCACAAGACCGGCGACGAGCTGCTCGTCGAGTTCGCGCGGCGGCTGAACGCGTCCGTGCGCCCCCAGGATCTCGTCGGCCGCCTCGGCGGCGACGAGTTCGCCGTGCTGCTGACCGACGTGGGCGAGGAGGAGACGATCGCGGTCGCCGATCGCATCATCGCCGCGTCGCAGGAGAGCTTCATGATCGACGGCCTGCAGCTGTACCTGTCTGCCAGCGTCGGCGTGGTCACGGGCGCGGAGGTGGCGTACGAGGAGTCGTCGCTGAGCGTGCTCGACACGCTGCTCCAGCGATCCGACGTCGCGATGCTGCACGCGAAGCGTGCCGGCAAGGCGCGCATCGGTCGGCTCGGGGCCCACGACGACATGGCGTCGCCCAACCGGCCCGCCGTGATCCGGCGCCGGCTTGGTCACGCGCCGGAGCAGGCGGCGCAGAACGAGACCGCGCCCGGCGTGCTCTCGCTGCACTACCAGCCGAAGCTCGACCTGCGCTCGGGCGAGGTTGGGTCGGTCGAGTTCATCCCGGTCGCCGAGCACACGGGACAGATCCGGGCGCTCGGATCATGGGTGCTGCGCGCGGCCTGCCGGCAGGCGAAGGAGTGGATGGACCAGGGACACAGCTGGACCGTCGCGATCAACGTGTCGCCGGTGCAGCTCGGCATCCAGGGGTTCGTGTCCGAGGTTCTCGGGGCGGTGCGGACCGCCGGCATCCCGACGAGCCTGCTGCAGATCGAGGTGACCGAGAGCAGAGCGATCGGCGACGCGCCGTTCGCGCTCGAGCAGCTCGCGGATCTGCGTACGGCGGGCGTGCGCGTGCACCTCGACGACTTCGGCACCGGATACTCGTCGCTCGCACGGCTGCGGCACCTACCGCTGGACGCGCTGAAGATCGACCAGAGCATCACCGGCCGGATCGACTCGGACGAGGCCGACGCGATGCTGCTGGCCGGCGTGATCGGCGCGGCGCACCTCCTCGGGCTCACGGTGATCGCCGAGGGCGTCGAGCGCGACACCCAGTTCACGCGCCTCAGCGAGCTGGGGTGCGACGTGGTGCAGGGCTACCTGATCGGCCGGCCGAGCCCCGCGGGCGACGTCCCGCGCATGTCCGCCGGCCCCTTCCCGCATGCCTGACGCCCGGCCGCAGCAGCGCGTCAGCCGGCGTCGGGTCGCCGGAGGATCAGCAGCGTGCTCTCCCGCGCCGCCGCGCTGACCACGGTGTCGATGTAGCGGGGACCGAAGTGGCCGTACTTCGCGCGATAGACGTCGTCGACCGCGTCCTGACGCGGATCTCCCGCGTCCACCGGCTCGAAGAGCACGTCGAACTCCGCGTCGCCGACGCGGATGCGCCCGGTTCCCGCGGCCACCGCGCGTCGGAACCAGCCGTTCTCCGGCCCGTACGCGGAGCGGACGTAGAGGCCCTCGCCGGCGCGGACGGCCCAGATGGTGACGTACGGGCGCAGTGTTCCGTCGCGCCGGTGCGAGGCGATCTGCAGCTCCTCCGCGCGCCCGATCCGGTCAAGGTCGTCTGTTGTCCACTCGCTTGTCATGCGTCCTCCTCCGTCGGCACTCACAGGGTAGGCCGGGGCGACGCCGGGAGGGGCGGTTTCGGTGCGGTTGCGCGCCGGCCGGGATCGTCCGCGAGACGCCGGGCGGCCGCGTCGCGTCGTGTCACGGCGTTGCGCCAGACGACCGTGCTGACGGTTCCGCGCTCGGCCGTCCACTCGACGATGACGACGCGGTCGTTCCAGCCGCGAGCGAAGGCCTCGATGCGCTCGGTCGGGCGATGCGGCCACGAGATCCACGCCCAGACCGGCATGGCATCGCTGTGCCATTCGATCGGCTGCGGCCCGTACGCCAGCGCCGGCAGCGTGCAGGGGGCGATGTTCGACACGACGATCTCGAGCATCTGCTCACTGACCTTCGTACTCGCCACGGATGAGGAGCGTAGGCGCAGCCGCGGACATGCGCGGCCCGCCGGCGCCGACTACTGCACCGGCTGCTCCGTGGGAAGGGGTGTCGGGATCTCGACCGGCGCCGAATCGTCGCCGTCGTCCTCGGCATCCTCCTCGGCGGCCTTCTGCTGCTCCTCCTCCGCCTTCCGCTGCTCTTCCGCGGCCTTCTCTTCGGCCTTCCGCTGCTCCTCGGCCGCCTTCTCGGCCTCCTTCGCTGCCTTCTCGTCCACCTTGCGCTGCTCCTCCTCGGCCTTGCTCTGCTCGTCCTCCGAGACGGGCGGGGCGGCCGGCACCTCGGCGGGCTGCTCCTCGGCCGGAGCGGTCGGCTCGGGCGACGGGGTCCGCTCCACGGCGGGAGCGACGGACCGGTTCGGCTCGCCCGATCCGGCCAGCCCGGAGCCGAGCGCCCAGACTCCGATGCCCGCCGCGGCCAGTGCCGCGGCGGCCCCCGTGACGGCAAGCGCGCGGCGCCCCCGACGCGATGGTGCCGCGGGATGCGCCGCGGCCGTGTGCTGCGCCGTGACGGGAGGGCCCGGCGCCTGCGCGAACGCGGTGGTGGCGGCCGTGGCCGGGAAGGCGGTCGTCGGCGCATCGCCCGCGGCGGCTGCGGCACCCGCGGTGCCCGCACCGAGCGCCGCCGCGCCGCCGAGCGCGGCGAGAGGCACGGTCGCCGCGCCGTCGCGGTCCGCCGCCCGGCGGCTCGCGAGACGCGAGGTCTCGCCCGCGACGGCCGCGGCGGACGGGCGGTGCGCCGGATCCTGCGCGGTCATCCGATCGATCAGCGACGCCCACTCAGGCGGCACCGACGCGGGGATGGTGGGGCGCGCCGTCTGGCGCGCGACGAGGCTCTCCATCGGCGTCGACCGCGGGAAGCCCGGCGAGCCGGACAGCGTCTCGAGCAGCACAAGCCCGAGCGCGTAGATGTCGGCGGCCGGCGTGGGCGCTTCGCCGCGCGCCTGCTCGGGTGCGAGGTACGCCGCCGTGCCCATCACCAGCCCGGGGGAGGTCATCCGGTCGCCGTCGAGGAGGTACGCGATGCCGAAGTCGGCGAGCTTCGCGTGGAAGCGGCGCCCCGGCGTCTCGGTCGAGGCCAGCAGCACGTTCGACGGCTTGATGTCGCGGTGCACGATTCCCGCGCGGTGTACCGTGTGCAGGCCCTCGGCGAGCTCGGTGGCGAGGACGGCGGTCTCGGCGGGGGAGAGCGGTCCCTCCCGCAGCAGCCGCGACAGGGGTGGTCCGTCGACGTACTCCATCACGAGGTAGTCCTGGCCCTGTCCGATGTGTGCGTCGAAGAGCGTCACGAGCGACGGGTGGCTGAGTGAGGCCAGCAGGGTGACCTCGCTGTGCGCACGTGCGGCGGCGTCGCCCTCCATGTCGGCGATGAGCTTGATCGCCACGGTGCGGCCGAGGGCGGCGTCCTCGGCGCGGTAGACACGGGACATCCCGCCCGTGCCGATGCGCTCGATCAGGCGGTAACGGCCGTCGAGGATGGCGCCCGTCTGCGATTCGGGTTCGCTTCCGGTCATGCCTCCACCGTACGGACCCGGCCTGGGTGCGCCATCCGGGTTGACAATCCGCGGCCGGCTGTCCGTCGCGGTGGACAGGACCCGGTGCCCGGGCTCAACCCGAGTACCCGATAGTGTTCGGCCGGGCCTGTGTGCGCACGCCCGTGAGGAGTGGATGTGACCATCGTCGACCGACGCGCCGGGATCCGGCTGCCCCGGGCCCTTGCCGCCCTGCTCGCGACCCTCGCGCTGGTGGTGTCGTCCCTGGTGTTCGTCGCGCCCGCGCAGGCGATCACCTGGGGCCCGAAGCTCTGCGACGGCTTCGCCGCCTGCGCTGCCAAGGGGTACGGCAACGCCGGCTACCAGAGCGTGTACAAGCAGTCGTTCTGGAACATGTACGGCGGTCACAACTGCACGAACTACGTCGCCTACCGCATGCAGAAGGCGGGGATCCCGCGCTTCGTCCGCGTCGGCTACGGCAACGCGTACCAGTGGGGAGCGGAGGCGAAGGCCGCGGGTCTCGCGGTCGACAAGGGCACGCCCCGCGTCGGCGACGTCGCGTGGTGGGACCGTGCCGCGATCGGCGGCAGCGGCCTCGGGCACGTCGCCTACGTCGAGAAGGTCGACGTCGCGGCCGGCACCTTCACGGTCTCCGAGGACAACTACAGCTCCGACTTCGACTGGCGCGTGTATCGGCTCAGCGAGGTCTCCGGATTCATCCGCGTCGCCAAGCCGTCGCTTCCCGCGTCGCCGATCCCGACGGTCTCCGGATCGGCGGTCGTCGGCGGAACGCTCACCGCCAGGCCCGGCACGTGGGCGCCGACCGGCGTCGCACTGACGTACCGGTGGCTGCGCAACGGGGCGGCGATCTCGGGCGCGACGAAGAGCACCTATCGCCTGGTCACGGCCGACGCCGGCACAAAGGTGTCGGTGCAGGTCACGGGCGCCAAGGCGGGATACACGACCACCACGCGCAGGAGTGCGGCGGTGTCGGTGCCGCTGCTGGCGATGACCGCGCCGGTGCCGACCATCACCGGCACTCTGCGCGTCGGCTCGACCCTCACCGCGAACCCCGGAGCGTGGGCGCCGTCGGGTGTGGTGCTCACGTACCAGTGGCTGCGCGCCGGCCAGCCGATCTCCGGGGCGACCGCGCGCACCTACAAACTCGCGGCGGCCGACAAGGGCAAGGCGGTCTCGGTGCGGGTGACCGGCAAGAAGGCGAACTACGCGACGACCGCGAGGACCAGCAAGGCGACGGCGGCGATCAGGTAGCGGCCGGCTCGGGCTCGCCGGGCTCGCCGGGCTCGTCCGGCTCCCAGCGCAGCACGTCGCCCGGCTGGCACTCGAGCACCCGGCAGATCGCGTCGAGGGTCGTGAAGCGCACCGCCTTCGCGCGGCCGTTCTTCAGCACCGCCAGGTTCGCGGGGGTGATGCCCACTCGCTCCGCCAGGGTGCCGACGGCCATCTTGCGCCGCGCCAGCATCACATCGACGTCGACGATGATCGCCATCAGACCACCCCGTCGAGCTCGGAGCGCAGCGTCCGGGCCTCGATCTCGCGGTCCATCGCCTGCTGCAGCAGCTGGCGCATCACCACGACGAGCAGCGCGACGCCGCCGGTGACGAACGCCGCCCCGCACACGAGGCCCACCACGCCGGGCGCCGCCGAACCGGGCGCCAGCAGTGCGGCGAGAGCGAAGGTCACGACCGCGTCGAACGCGATCGCGCCGATGATGACATCCACCCAGCGGAAGGCCGCGCGGGAGAAGACCGATCCTCGGCGCACGAGGGTCAGCAGGCGCCAGATGCACACGGCGCACACCTGCAGCCCGAGGATCCAGAAAGCGGCGATGGCGACGAGCGCGATCCGGCCCCACAGCGCCTCCCCCTCGAGGTCGACCCACACAAGGGGCAGGATGACCGCCTGTACGAACAGGGATCCGGCGAGCGAGAGCGCGATCACGATCTGCAGCGCCAGGACGACGTACTTGCCCATGGGGCCTCCTTCATCGAAGAACGACATGAACCTATCGCAAGTCGATAGATACCGCAACGCTTTCGATCACTGTCTCCCCGAAGCGGCGCCGTCCCGGCGGATCGGGGGCGCCGGGCGCGCGCCTAGGCTGGGACGAGTGAGTGGATCCCGTGGGCCAGCCGAGGCGCGAGCGCGGCGGGGCGGGATGCTCGCCCTCGCGGCGGCGATCGCGGTCGGCGTGCTCACCGCGATCCAGTCGCGCATCAACGGCGCCCTCGGGGCGGAGCTCGACAACGGGATCCTGGCGGCGGTCATCTCCTTCGGCAGCGGACTGCTGCTGACCGCCGTGCTCGCCGCCGCCCTGCCGTCCGGCCGCGCGGGCGTGGCGCGCCTCGTCGCCGGCATCCGCGATCGGGGGATCCCGTGGTGGCTGCTGATCGGCGGGGCGGGCGGCGCCTTCACCGTCGCGTCGCAGGGCCTCGTGGTCGGCATCATCGGCACCGCGCTGTTCACGGTCGGACTCGTCGCCGGCCAGACGCTCAACGGGCTTGTGCTCGATCGGGTCGGGTACAGCCCCGCCGGTGTCACGGCCGTGACCATCCCGCGGGTGCTCGGCGTCGGGCTGGCGCTCGCCGCGGTCGCGGTGTCGCTCGCCGGTGGCGGAACCGCAGAGGCGCCGCTGTGGATGCTCATCCTGCCGGTGCTCGTCGGCGCCGGGCTCGCGTGGCAGCAGGGAACGAACGGGCGGCTGCAGCTGAAGACCGGTTCGGCGCTCACGGCGACGTTCGTGAACTTCGTCGGCGGCACGGTGCTGCTCGCGATCATCGCGCTCGTGCAGGTGCCGCAGGTCGGGTTCTCGCCGCTGCCCGCGTCGCCGTGGCTGTACACCGGCGGCGCGGTGGGCGTGATCTACATCTTCCTGTCGGCCGCGCTCGCGCCGCGGATCGGGGTGCTGCTGCTGTCCCTCGGGTCGGTGCTCGGCATGCTCGTGGGATCGTTCGTGCTCGACCTCGTATGGCCGCCCGCCGTGCCGCCGTCGCCGATCCGCTCGGCGATCACCGTCGTCATCGCCTGCGTGGGCGTGGCCGTCGCGGCCTTCGGGCGTCGGCCCGTCCGCTGACGCGAGGTCAGTCCTTCTTGCCGCGCGGCATGCGCGAGAGGTGGCGGGCGCCGTCGATCGTCTTGCCGCGCAGCGGACGCGAGCGCTCGGGCTTGCCACCGACGTAGAGCCAGCCGAGCAGGTGCTCGCCCTTCTCCAGGCCGTGGGCCTTCGCGACCGCCTTGGCGCGCGTGTAGTCGCCGGTGCGCCAGAACACTCCCCAGCCGGCCTCGTCGAGCAGCAGACTCAGGGCGTGCGCGACGCCCGCGGCGGTCGCCTCCTGCTCCCAGGCGTCGACCTTCTTCGAGCGCACCGATGCCACGACCGCGATCAGCAGGGGAGCGCGCAGCGGCTTGGAGTACACGCCCTTCTTGCCCTCTGACTTCGCGATCGCGCGGCCGAGGGCGATCCGGTCGTCGCCGCGGATCTCGATGAGCCGCCAGGGCCTGAGCTCCTTGTGATCGGCGACGCGTCCGGCGGCCGAGACCAGCTCGACGAGCTCGTCGTGGGTCGGCGCCGCATCCGTGACTTTCGAGAGCGAGCGGCGGGCCCGCATCGCCTCGAGGGCGGTCACGACTCCTCAGCGGGTGCGAAGTTCAGGGAGAGTGAGTTCATGCAGTAGCGGTCGCCGGTCGGCGTCCCGAACCCGTCGGGGAAGACGTGGCCCAGGTGCGAGCCGCAGTTCGCGCAGCGCACCTCGGTGCGCTGCATGCCGTGGCTGTTGTCCTCGAGGAGCTCGACCGCGTCGGGGCGCACCGACTCGTAGAAGCTCGGCCAGCCGCAGTGCGAGTCGAACTTGGTGCCGCTCTGGAAGAGCTCGCTGCCGCACGCGGCACACGTGTACAGGCCCGCGCGCTCCTCATCCAGCAGCTCGCCCGTCCACGGGCGCTCGGTGCCCGCCTCGCGCAGCACCGCGTACTGCTCGGGCGAGAGCTCAGTGCGCCACTCGTCCTCGGACTTGCTCACGTTGTACGACATGGAATCCTCCCGGGGGTCGCTATCAAGATTACGGCCGTCTGCGGCCATCGGGATCGTGTGTGACGCAGGACGGATCGGCCTCCCGGCCCCGGGAGAATGGGGCGATGGACACGCACGAGGACGCCGCGGCTGCCGTCGCCGAGCGCTTCGCCCGCTTCGCCCGCGACGAGGCGCCGGGTCGGTCGGACGTCTACCTGTCATGGGCGCGCGAGGTCGCGGGCGACGCCGGGCTGCGCGACATCCTGTCCCGCATCCCGGCCACGCACCGGCAGCCCCCGCTCGTCTTCGCCGTCACGCGGATGCTCGGGGCGCCCGTCTCGGACGGGCCCACGTGGGCGGCGTTCGTCCGCGCGCATGCGGAAGAGGTCGTGGCCGAGTGCGCCGCCCGCACGCTGCAGACGAACGAGCCGCTGCGCTGCGCCGTGCTGCTGCCGGCGCTCGCGCTGATCGACGGCCCGATCGCCCTGCTCGAGCTCGGCGCCTCGGGCGGGCTCTGCCTGTATCCGGATCGCTACGCCTACCGCTACGAAACCGTCGCGATCGGGGAATCGACCGTGACGCTCGCATCCGCGTCGCGTGGTGCCGCGCTGCCGGAGCCGCGGCTGCCCGAGATCGTCTGGCGCGCGGGGATCGACCTGCAGCCGCTCGACGCCCGTGACCCGGCCGACCGCGCCTGGCTCGAGGGACTTGTGTGGCCCGAGGAGAGCGAGCGCGCTGCACGCATCGCCGCGGCGCTCGGCATCGTCGCCTCGGAGCCGCCCCGCCTCGTGGCGGGGGACGCCGCCGACGTCGACCTCGTCCGCCGGGTCGCGGCGGACGCCCCCGCCGACGCCACGCTCGTCGTCACGACGCCGGGGATCCTGCCGTACGTGCCACGCGCCCGCCGCGACGGGCTGATCGCGGCGCTCACCGCGGCTCCGGACGATGCCGCCGGCATCCGCGCGGGCGGCGTGCGCTGGATCACGCTCGACCAGCCGGGCCTCCACGACGCGTGGGTCCCGCCGATCGACCCCGCGACGTGGCCGGGCTTCGCGCTCGCACTGGACGGGCGGGTGCTCGCCGCGGCCGACCCGCTCGGATCCTGGATCGACTGGCGCGCGTGATCGACGCCGGGCCCGGCGCGACGGTGGATGACGGCACCTCTCGGTGCGCCTCCCGACCTGGACCGGACGGGCGCCTAGCCTCGACCCCATGCCCCTCTCCGACCGCGACCGCGCCCTCCTGGCGTTCGAGGCGCGCTGGCGCGTCCACGGTGGCGCGAAGGAGGAGGCGATCCGCTCGGAGCTCGAGATGGCGCCCGCCCGCTACTACCAGCTGCTCGGCCGGCTGATCGACTCGGGCGACGCGCTCGCCGCCGATCCGCTGCTCATCGGGCGCCTGCGGCGGATGCGCGACGCGCGCGACGCCGCCCGCTCCCGCATCGCCGGCTGAGAGGTCCTGCTCGGACGCCCGGGTACGATCGAGCCGTGCCGACCAGCCTCCCCCGGGACCGTTTCGACGACGTCCCCCGCCAGCCCGCCCGCGTCGGCGCTCACCGGGCCGAGCAGCCTCGCACCCCGCGCGGCGTCGTGCTGATGTGGGCCGCCCTCGCGACGGTCATCCTGATGATCGCCGGAATCCTCGGGTTCCTCGTCCTCTCGCAGCGCACCGGGATCGTGCCCGACCCGCCGCAGGCCGAGCCGACCGTCGCGCCCGTCGTCGACACCGAGTACACGGTGCTCGTGCTCAACGGAACGAGCACGAGCGGCGTCGCCGAGGAGGTGGCCGCTCAGCTCGTCGCGGCCGGATGGGAGGAGGGCTCCGTCATCCCCAGCGACTCGTCGGCCACCGACTTCCCGGAGACCACTGTCTACTACGCGTCGCCCGAGGAGGAGGCCGCCGCGCTCGGCGTCGCCCAGGCGATCGGGGGCGCGCGCACGGAGCAGAGCGACCAGTACGACCAGCCGGGCGACGAGGAGAAGGAGCTCACGGTCGTCGTCGGACTCGACCGTGTTTCCGCCGGGTAAACAGTTCGATGCAGGCGTGTCAATAGTCGCCTGAACCGCCTCGAGCCCCGAAAACACGCGGATACGATTCCCCGGTAATCCCCTCTATCAGGAGGGCCCAGTACCAGGAGAGTTCGCATGACCCAGGGCACCGTCAAGTGGTTCAACGCCGAGAAGGGCTACGGGTTCATCACCGTGGCGGACGGCAGCCAGGACGTCTTCGTCCACTACTCGAACATCGAGATGAGCGGATTCCGCGTGCTCGAGGAGGGCCAGGCGGTCGAGTTCAACGTCGGCACGGGCCAGAAGGGCCCGCAGGCCGAGGCAGTGCGTCCCGTCTGATCCCCATCGTTCCCGGAAGGCGCCCCGTGACATCGCTCGCGGGGCGCTTTCCGTGTGTACGGCGCGGCGGCCCACGCGGCTTGCACTCGATGGGGGTGAGTGCCAGAATCGTCCTGGCACTCCCCTCAGGTGAGTGCTAAAGACCACACGCCTACGTCCGGGAGGGACGACACCAACATGGCAAAGATGATCGCTTTCGACGAGGAGGCCCGCCGCGGCCTCGAGCGCGGCCTCAACATCCTGGCCGACGCCGTCAAGGTGACGCTCGGCCCGCGCGGTCGCAACGTCGTGCTCGAGAAGAAGTGGGGCGCCCCCACCATCACGAACGACGGCGTCTCGATCGCCAAGGAGATCGAGCTCGACGACCCGTACGAGAAGATCGGCGCGGAGCTCGTCAAGGAGGTCGCCAAGAAGACCGACGACGTCGCCGGTGACGGCACCACGACCGCGACCGTTCTCGCCCAGGCTCTCGTCCGCGAGGGTCTCCGCAACGTCGCCGCGGGCGCTGACCCGATCAGCCTCAAGCGCGGCATCGAGAAGGCCGTCAAGGCGCTCTCGGACGAGCTGCTCTCGCAGGCCAAGGAGGTCGAGTCCAAGGAGCAGATCGCTGCGACCGCCTCGATCTCGGCCGCCGACCCCGCCATCGGCGAGCTCATCGCCGAGGCCATCGACAAGGTGGGCAAGGAGGGCGTCGTCACCGTCGAGGAGTCGAACACCTTCGGCACCGAGCTCGAGCTCACCGAGGGTATGCGCTTCGACAAGGGCTACCTGAACCCCTACTTCGTCACGGACCCGGAGCGCCAGGAGGCCGTCTTCGAGGACCCGTACATCCTCATCGCGAACCAGAAGATCTCGAACATCAAGGATCTTCTCCCCGTCGTCGACAAGGTGATCCAGTCGGGCAAGGAGCTCGTCATCATCGCCGAGGACGTCGAGGGCGAGGCTCTTGCGACGCTCGTGCTCAACAAGATCCGCGGCATCTTCAAGTCGGTCGCCGTCAAGGCCCCCGGCTTCGGTGACCGTCGCAAGGCTCAGCTGCAGGACATCGCGATCCTGACCGGCGGCCAGGTCATCACGGAGGAGGTCGGCCTCAAGCTCGAGAACACCGACCTCGAGCTGCTCGGTCGTGCCCGCAAGGTCATCGTCACCAAGGACGAGACCACGATCGTCGAGGGTGCCGGCGATGCCGGTCAGATCGAGGGTCGCGTCACGCAGATCCGTCGCGAGATCGAGAACACCGACAGCGACTACGACCGCGAGAAGCTGCAGGAGCGCCTCGCCAAGCTCGCCGGTGGCGTCGCCGTCATCAAGGCGGGCGCGGCCACCGAGGTCGAGCTCAAGGAGCGCAAGCACCGCATCGAGGACGCCGTCCGCAACGCGAAGGCCGCCGTCGAGGAGGGCATCGTCGCCGGTGGTGGCGTCGCCCTCATCCAGGCCGGCAAGGTCGTCTTCGCCGGTGACCTCGGCCTGGTCGGCGACGAGGCGACCGGTGCGCAGATCGTCAAGGTCGCCATCGAGGCCCCGCTGAAGCAGATCGCCCTCAACGCCGGCATGGAGCCGGGCGTCGTCGCCAACAAGGTCGCCGACCTCCCCGTCGGCCACGGCCTGAACGCCGCCACCGGCGAGTACGGTGACCTGTTCGCGCAGGGCATCATCGACCCCGCCAAGGTGACGCGTTCGGCGCTGCAGAACGCCGCGTCGATCGCCGGCCTCTTCCTCACGACCGAGGCCGTCGTCGCCGACAAGCCCGAGAAGGCGTCGGCCCCGGCCGGCGACCCGACGGGTGGCATGGACTTCTGATCCAGAGCCGCTGAGCCAGAACGGCCCCTCCTTCGGGAGGGGCCGTTCTGCTGTCCGCTGTCGGGGTCAGCGGAACATCCCGGATGTGAGGCGCTCGGCCTCCGCGTACTGCGCGCTCGCCGCGCCGAGTGCGCGGCCGAGTCCGTCGAGCGCCTGCTCGACGGACTGCTGCACGGCCTTCCACTGAGCGAGCGCGGACTGGAACGAGGTGGCGCTGGCGCCCGTCCACGTCGTCTCGAGCTGCGCGAGCTGACCGCTGAGGGTCAGGCTCGTGGTGCGCAGCTGCTCGGCGGTGGCGAGGGCCTGCCCGTTGGCGGCGGAGACCGCGTCGGTGTCGACGGTGAAGATGGCCACGATGTGCTCCCTGGGTCGTGTGGCGGGTGGATGACCCCACGCTAGGAAGCCCGCACACCCCGCAGGGGGCCGGCAGCGGATCGGGGAGAGACCGGTCCGCGAACGCGTGCTGTGGACGACCGGCTCAGTCGGTGAGCTCGCGCCGCACGCGCGGCACCGGCCGGGTCTCGGCGAGATCCGGCTCCGGAGCGGGAGGCGGTGCCAGCGGGAACGCGACCCGGAAGGTCGCCCCGCCGCCCGGGGTGTCGAGCACCTGCACCGAGCCGTGCAGGGCCTCGACGATCGAGGCGACGATCGCCAGCCCCAGGCCGCTGCCGCCGGTCTCGCGTGCACGCGAGGAGTCCGCCCGCCAGAACCGCTCGAAGATCTGGTCGCGGATCGCCTCCGGAACGCCCTCGCCGTGGTCGACGACGGCGATCCAGCCCATCCGCGCGGCGACGTCGACGCCGACCTCGATCTCGATCGGCGAGCCCTCGGGGCTGAAGCGGCGGGCGTTGCCGAGCAGGTTCGCCACCACCTGGCGCACCCGGTGCTCCTCCCCGAGGATCACCGGCGGCACCGCCACGGGGCGCAGCGAATGCGGCACCGAGAAGTCGAGTCGCGGCACCCCGCCCGAGGGGACGTCCTCCTCCACCACCGGCAGCTCGCCCGTGTGCGGATCGCCCGGTGCCTTCGGTCGGCGCCGCAGCAGCGAGCTCAGGCCCTCGGTCGCGGCGGTCAGGGTGCGCGGCAGGCGGCGCGGCGTCTCGTGCGGGTTGGCGTCCTCCGGCTCCTCGCTGCGCACCAGCGCGATCGGCTCCGTGAGGGCCTCGATCGTCGTGTCCACTACTGTCACGTCGCGCCCGGGCTCGGCCGCCCGCACATCCAGCGCGGCGTCGCGCGCGATCGGACGCAGATCCAGTGGCTGGATGTCGAGCTCGCGCTTCTCGTCGAGGCGGGCGAGGGCAAGGAGGTCTTCGACGAGGACGCCCATCCGGATCGCCTCCTTCTCGATGCGCTCCATGGCGCGCGCGGTGTCGTCCTCGCCCTGGATGGCGCCCATCCGGTACAGCTCGGCGTAGCCGCGCACGCTCACGAGGGGAGTGCGCAGCTCGTGGCTCGCATCGCCGACGAAGCGGCGCATCTGGCGGACGGTCGCGTCGCGCTCGGCGATCGCGTCGTCGATCCGGTCGAGCATGGTGTTGATCGCGGCCTTGAGGCGGCCGATCTCGGTGCGCGGCTCGATGTCGCTGAGGCGCTGGCTGAAGTCGCCCGCGGCGATCGACATCGCAGTGTTCTCCACCTGCCCGAACCGGCGGAACGTCAGCGTCACCGCCCAGCGCGTGAGCAGGGCGCCGCCGATGATCGTGACCAGCGCGACGAGGAAGAAGATGCCGAAGTACGTGCCGACCACGTCCTCGACCTCGTTCAGGGGGCGCGCCACGAGCTGTGTGTAGATGTTGTTGCTGCCGGGGAACTGGATCACCGCGAACGCCGCGCGGTAGTCCATCTCGCCGTCCGCGTCGGTGAGGCGCTTGATCTCGCCCGCGTGCGAGTAGGCATAGTCGAGGGCGATCGAGTCGGGGAACACCGGCGGCGGCCAGGGCGCCTCGGGTCCGGGGCCGCCGGCGCGCGAGAGAAGCTGCCCGTCGACGCCGTACAGCGCCACGTAGTAGTCGGTGCGCGGGGCGTTCGCCTTGGCCGTGAACAGCGGGCCGTTGCTGCCGTCGGAGATGTTGAACAGCTGCTCGCCGACGGCGGAGGAGGCGAGCTGCTGCAGCGACGACTCGATGCTTCCGATCAGCGCCTGGCGCAGCATCGGCACCGTGCCGATGCCGGCGGCCATCAGGCCCAGCGCGAGCACGGTCACCGTGACCCCGGTGACCTTCGCCCGAAGGCTGATCCGCCGCCACCAGGTGGTGACCGCGTCGGTCTTCTTCGCCAGGACGTGCCTCTTTCGGTGGGTGCGTCCGCCGGATCGGCGGGCGCGACGGGATCAGCCCGCCTTGTCGACCTTCAGCATGTAGCCGAAGCCGCGCTTGGTCTGGATGAGCGACTCCGACGCGTGCGGGTCGATCTTGCGGCGCAGGTAGGAGATGTAGCTCTCGACGATGCCGGCGTCGCCGTTGAAGTCGTACTCCCACACGTGGTCGAGGATCTGCGCCTTCGACAGCACCCGGTTGGGGTTGAGCATGAGGTAGCGCAGCAGCTTGAACTCGGTGGGGCTGAGGTCGATCTGCGCGTCGCCGACGAACACGTCGTGCGTGTCCTGATCCATCGTCAGCTCGCCGGCGCGGATCACCTGCTCGTCCTCGGTGTCCTGCATGGTGCGGCGCAGGATGGCCTGGATGCGGGCGACGATCTCGTCGAGGCTGAAGGGCTTGGTGACGTAGTCGTCACCGCCGGCGTTCAGGCCCTTGATCTTGTCTTCGGTCTCGTCCTTCGCGGTGAGGAAGAGGATCGGCGCCGTGAAGCCGTGGTCGCGCAGACGCGTGGTGACGCTGAACCCGTTCATGTCGGGAAGCATCACGTCCAGCACGATCAGGTCGGGCTCCTCCTCCAGCACGGCGGAGATCGTCGCGGCGCCGTTGCCTACGGTCTTCACCTGGAAGCCCGCGAACCGCAGGCTCTGCGAGAGCAGGTCTCGGATGTTCGGCTCGTCGTCGACGACCAGGATGCGCGGTGCGGTCATGGCCCCATTATGTCCGTCCCCCCTTTGATCTGGGCGGATTTCGCCCCGGATCGGCCCATAGCGAAATCGCGAGCGCCTGCGGTGGACATCGTGGCGCGCGGATCCACGTCGGAGCGGGCCACCACGCGGCGGGGTACACGCCGCGACAATGCCGCAGGCGGCTCGGCGCTGCGGGCCCCTGCCTCAGTCAGAATGTGACGATGACGCAAGATCGCCGGATCCGGCTCGCGACGACCGAGGACGCGGCCGCCTGCGCGGTCATCTACGCGCACTACGTGCGGCACACGGTCATCACGTTCGAGACGGAGCCGCCGTCCGTGGCGGACATGGCGGTCCGCATCGCGACGTCGAACGAGCGGCACGCGTGGCTCGTGCTCGAGGAGGCGGGTGCCGTCGTCGGATATGCCTACGCCGGCCCCTTCAAGCCGCGCGCCGCCTACCAGTGGAGCTGCGAGGTCAGCGTGTACCTGCTCCCGGAACACCGCGGCGCCGGCGCGGGACGCGCGCTGTACGACGCTCTGCTGCCGATGCTCCGTGAGCGAGGCTACCGGCGGGCGATCGCGGTCGTCGCGCAGCCGAACCCGGCGAGCAATCGCCTGCACGAGAAGCTCGGCTTCACGCACACCGGCACGCAGCCCCGGGTCGGGTGGAAGCACGGCGCCTGGCACGACGTGGCGTGGTCGCAGCTCGACCTCGTGCAGGACGAAGACCTCGTCGCACCGCCCGCGCCGCCCGCGTGATCGCGCCGGCAGCGCCCGCCGTCCCTCGCCGCTCGATGCCATGGCGGGTGCTGTGTCGGCAGTGGGCCTCGGGTCAGAAGGGTGGTGGGTCGTCGCTGAGGTGCAGGTCGGGCATGAGGATCTCGGCTTCGGCTTGGAATCTGACCATCGGGGTCGGTTTGTAGGCGTAGACGCGTCCGAGCGGGCTGATGTATTCGGTGAGTCCGTCGGGTCCCTGCCGCATTCCCCACGGGGAGTGGTGCTTCAGGCGGTGGTGGGCTTCGCAGAGGTGGGCGGTGTTGGTCACCGCGGTGGGACCGCCCCTCGAGTAGGGGGTGGTGTGGTCGATGTCGCAGCGCCTGGCGGGTTGCCGGCATCCGGGGAACCGGCAGTGCTCGTCCCGCGCTACCAGGAACCGGCGTTGCGCGGCGGTGGGGGTGTAGGCGTCGACGGTGTCGAGGGCGCCGGTGTCCTTGTTCTCCCACAACCGCACCCACAAGGTCGCGTTGCCGGCCAGGCGACGGGCGGTGTCGGGGTCGATCGGCCCGTATCCAGTGAGGAACGCCGCCTCATCCCCGATCCCGGTGACCGTGTCGACGGGGATCGTCACCTGCACGGTGGCGCGGATCGCGTCCAGGCCGTCACCGGCGGTGGGGGTGCCCGTCAGGACGAGGTCGGTGAGCACATCCGCACGGTGGTGATCCAGAGTGCGGGTGTCGCCGGTGCCGGCGGCACGGGCGACGGCCTTGTTCTTCACCGCCATCTGCGTCACCCGGTCATGCATCGCGTACACCGTCACGGCGGGCCCGACGTATCGGAACTCCCCCATCCCGTTCTCCAGCGGACTCACCCACGCCCCCCGCTGCGCCATCGCCTCCTCCTGCCGCACCGCCAGCGGCACCGGATCGATCCGCTCCGCCACGGACCGGACGAGGGACCTGAGCTGACCGACCGTCATCACCTCGGCCCGGGGGAGGACGACGCCCTCGTACTCGACCCGGGAATCATCGTCGAGGCGTTCCCCGGCGGCGACGATCGCCTTCGCGTGGGGTTCGCTGATCCGCCCGGCCTGCAGGGCGGCGAAGGTGGTGGGGAACTCGACGACGAGGGTGAGGGCCTCGCCCATCCGGGTGCGGATCGTCCCGTCGGGGATGCGGGCGGCGGCGCCGAGTTCGGCGGCCATGGAGCGGGTGGCGAAGTCGTACTCCGACTCCGACCCGCTCCGCCGGGCCTGCGTCGCAGCGATCTCCGCCAACCCGACCAGCACCTGCGCCTGCTCGGCCCGCGCGCGGGCGATCTGCTGCTCCAGCTCGACGAACCGGGACACCAGCACGTCGGCGCGCGCGTTCTCCTCGGCCGTGGCGATCCACGGATCCGGGGCGAACACTGGGGAGGTCATGAGGCAAGTCTGACAGGGGCCACCGACATTCCACCGGTATGGAAACCCCTGATCCGGATGGGTTTCGACTGTGGAGAGAGGGGCCGCCTGGGGAGGGGTGTGGACGAGGCAGCGGGGCCGTGGCACTCAGCCCCACGGGCGGGTCCGGGGCGGTTTCGACACTTCGACTCGCTTCGCTCGCTCAGTGCGGCGCTCGCTTCGCTCGCTCAACCCGTTTCGACTCCGCTTCGCTCCGCTCAACGACCGGAGGCGCGTACAACCCGCGGGTGAGCCCGGGCGGTTTCGGCTCGCTTCGCTCGCTCAACCCGTTTCGACTCGCTTCGCTCGCTCAACGACCGGGAGGGACGAACCCCTGCCGCAGCGGACCCCCGCGTGGATGCGATCAACCGGCCGCGGGTCAGTCGTGCACCCACACCTCGGTGCCGACCTGGGCGAAGCGGTAGAGGTGCTCCGCCGCGGCGATCGTCATGTTGACGCAGCCGTGGCTCATCCGCGCGGCCGCCCCGAAGTTGCCGTGCCAGTACGTGCCGTGGAAGCCCTGGTCGCCGTTGAAGAAGCTGACCCACGGCACGTTCTCGGTGCAGTACCCGTAGCCGTAGTCCCCGCCGTTGCAGTCGCCCATGTCCTGCATCGCCCGCTGCACGTACACGGTGTAGTGGCCGGTGCGGGTCTCATGGACGCCGCCCGTTCCGATGGCCACCGGGTACGACGCGACGAGCGCGCCGTTCTCATACAGCAGGGTGGTGCCCGCGCTCTTGTCGACCTCGATCGTGCGCATCAGCGCCTGCGACTCGTGCGGGATGACCGTGCCCTGCAGCTCGAAGCGCAGGTCGCCGCCGTTCACGGAGGCGGCGACCTTCTCGGCGAGGCCGTCGATCGATCCGATGCCGGAGCCGTCCTGCCCGGCCTGGATGGTGCGCAGCACCGTGCCGCCCGAGTTCGTCACCACCTGGCCGGGCACCGGCGCCGTGTTCAGCCGCTCGGGCAGGGTCTTCACGAGCTCGTCGATCGCCGCGACGTCCGCCGCGATCGCGAAGCCGCCGGTCGCGGGATCGGCGGCGATCTCGATCCACGATGCCAGCGTCGCGAGGTCGATCGGCACCGAGCCGCCTCTGTCGACGTGGAAGCCGGCGTCGCCCGCCTGGTCGTTGAGCCCGGCCGCGAACGCCTCGGCCGCCTCGGTGCGGATCGCCGCGCTCTGCTCGGTCTGGCGCGGCTCGGCGGTGAGCGCCCCACCGGCGGTGAGAGATGCGGCAAGGTCGGCCTCGAGCGCGGCGAGATCCACCCCACGCCCCGGCACCGCGGGCGTCGCCGCGAAGCGGCCCGCCGCCTCGTCGAACGCCACCTGCGCGTCCACCGGATCGGCGAACAGCTCCGGTGCCTGCGCGCGCAGCACGGCGGACGCCGCGACCGTATCGATCGCGAGGGCCGCGTCGATCGGCTCGGGATCCCAGCCGCTCACGTTCCAGAGCGGGTGCGCACCGAGCGCCTGACGCGCGAGCGCCTCCGCGTCGACCGTGACGCCGAGATCGGCCGTCGACATCGTCGCGCCGCCGACGACGACCTCCGCGCCCGCGATCCGCGCGTGGATGGCATCCTCGGCCGCATCTGCGGTCATCCAGCCCACCGGCGTGCCGGCGACGGTCACCCCGGGTGCGATGAACAGGGTCGACGCGTATGCGGCGCCCGCGGCCGCGAGGACGAGCGGGATGCCGACCCACAGGGCGACGCGGCCGCCATGGCGACGCGGAGCCGGCTCGGGCTCGGCGGACGAGGGGACGGCGATCGCTTCGGTGACGGTGCTCACACCACGTATTGTCCGGAACCCGCGGTTCCCTTCACATCCGCTCTCCGGATGATCCCGGGCGGGCGTGCCTCATCCTGCCGTGTCGAAGCGACGGATCGGGGCAAGGCCCGCGATCACGCGGCCTCGAGGCGCTCCGCATCCAGGATCGTGTAGCTGTAGCCCTGCTCCGCGAGGAAGCGCTGGCGGTTCTGCGCGAAGTCCTGGTCGACCGTGTCGCGCGCGATCAGCGTGTAGAAGCTCGCGGTGTGCTCGGTCTGCTTGGGGCGCAGCAGGCGGCCGAGGCGCTGGGCCTCCTCCTGCCGCGAGCCGAACGATCCGGAGACCTGGATGGCAACCGACGCCTCCGGAAGGTCCACCGAGAAGTTCGCGACCTTCGACACCACGAGCAGGTTGATCGTTCCGTCGCGGAACGACTGGAAGAGCCGCTCGCGCTCGTCGACGGGGGTCGATCCGGTGATCTTCGGCGCATCCAGGGCCTCGGACAGCTCGTCGAGCTGCTCGAGGTACTGGCCGATCACGAGGATCTGCTCGTCCGGGTGCTTCGCGATCAGGCTGCGCACAACGTCGATCTTCGCGGGGGCGGTCGCCGCCAGGCGGTACCGGTCCTCGTCGGCGCTGGCGGCATACTCGAGGCGCTCGCTCGGCGGCAGGTCGACCCGCACCTCGTAGCAGGCGGCGGGGGAGATGAAGCCCTGGGCCTCGATCTCCTTCCACGGCGCATCGAACCGCTTGGGGCCGATGAGGCTGAACACGTCGCCCTCGCGGCCGTCCTCGCGCACGAGCGTGGCGGTCAGGCCGAGACGGCGGCGCGCCTGCAGGTCGGCGGTGAGCTTGAACACGGGCGCCGGGAGCAGGTGCACCTCGTCGTACACGATGAGGCCCCAATCGAGCGCGTTCAGCAGCGCGAGGTGCGGGTACTCGCCCTTCCGGCGCGCGGTGAGGATCTGGTACGTCGCGATCGTGACCGGCTTGACCTCCTTGGTCTGGCCGGAGTACTCGCCGATCTCCTCGGCGGTGAGCGACGTGCGCTTGAGCAGCTCGTCGCGCCACTGCCGCGCCGACACCGTGTTGGTGACGAGGATCAGCGTCGTCGTCTTCGTCTCGGCCATCGCGGCCGCGCCGACGAGCGTCTTACCCGCGCCGCAGGGGAGCACGACGACGCCCGAGCCGCCGTCGTGGAACTTCTCGACCGCCTCGCGCTGGTACGGGCGCAGTGCCCAGCCGTCCTCGTCGAGGTCGATCGGGTGCGGCGTTCCCGGCGTGTAGCCGGCGAGGTCCTCGGCCGGCCAGCCGATCTTGAGCAGCTCCTGCTTGATGTGGCCGCGCGCCCACGCGTCGATGACGTACGTGTCGGGGTCGGGCTGGGCGATCAGCAGCGGCTGGATGCGCTTGTTGCGCGAGACCTCCGCGAGCACCGCGCGATCCGTCGAGGTCAGCAGCAGCTCGCCGTCGTCGCCGCGCCGGATCGTCAGGCGGCCGTAGCGATTCACGGTCTCGCGGATGTCGACGGACACCGACGGCGGCACGGGGAACCGCGACCACCGGTCGAGCGTCTGCAGCATGTCGTCGGCGGTGTGACCCGCCGCACGCGCGTTCCACAGACCGAGCCGGGTGATCCGGTAGGTGTGGATGTGCTCGGGGGCGCGCTCGAGCTCGGCGAAGATCGCGAGCTCGTGCCGCGCCGTCTCCGCGTCGGAGTGCGCGACCTCCAGCAGCACTGTGCGGTCGCTCTGGACGATCAAGGGGCCATCAGCCATAGCCGTCCAGTCTACCTTCGGTCCGATGGGTGGGATCCGGGCCGCACGGGACCGCTCGCTCGGGAGGACATCGACCGGAGTGGTGCGGCCGATCAGGCCTGTCGCACGCTCGTGATGCTCTTGACCGGCAGGGTGCGCTCCACATCGGCGGCGCGGTCCCGCCCGCGCAGCCGTCCGCCGCCGAGCCCGGTCGCCTCGAGCGTGAACGTGCGCGTCGACCCGTCGGGAAGGGCGACGTCGACCTCGAGCAGCGACTTCGCGCGCACCGCCGTCTCCAGCTCGCGTTCAAGCCAGGCGGCATCCGCGTCGCCGTTGTGGGCGGCGCGCAGCACCTGGATCAGCGATGCGTAGCGCGATCGCGCATCGGGCTCGGCCGGTTCGGACGCGAGGCGATGACGGTCGAGGGTCTCCGATCCGCCCTCCTCGTCGAGCGCGACGACGGGGTACTTCGCGTCGGCGAGGGCCCAGTACACGGCCTCGCGCGACGCGCGCGTGCGCAGCGTCCGGCCGTCCACTGGCACAAGCCCCAGCGCGCGCAGCGCCTGGTCGACCGCGATCGTCTCGAGCACGCCCTCATCCCGGCTCGACACGATGGTGTGCCCGTTGCGCGCGTCCTGCGAGACCCGCACGAGTCCGTGGCGCTCGGCGATGCGGTGGATGAGGTACTCCAGCGGCTGCGGCACTCCGGTGAGGGACAGCGAGGAGAGGAACTCGAGGATGCTCTCCGCCGTCTCGCCGGCCGACATCGCGCCCGCGATGGAGGGCTCGGTGAACCGATAGGAGGATGCCTGCGCGTGCGACTCGCGGACGGCGACGTTCTGCAGGCGCACGTCCAGGGCCGGGGCGAGCGGGCCGGGGGAGATCGCGGTCAGGTCGTTCTGCAGGAACACCTTGTCGACCTCGTGCGGCAGCAGCGTGACCAGTGCGCCGGTGTCGGGCTCGCCGCCGCGCCGCAGGGAGGTCGCCCACGCCGGCTCCGCGTCCCACAGCGCGGCATCGCCCTCGGTGACGAGGCCGGTGAGGCGCATCAGCCGGCGCCACCGCTCGGCGCGGGCGGGCCAGGACGGGTCGAGCGGGTAGGCGTCGAGCCAGAGGGCGGGATCGATCCAACCGCCGTCCGCCGTGCGCACTCCCGCGGGCAGGGCCTCGCGCAGGGCGATCACGAGCCGGGTCCAGCGCTCACCGCTCGACTCGCGGATCCAGTCGGCGCCGGCGGGCGTCGCGAGCCAGTGCCGGTCGGAGGCGGCGACGAGCCCCGCTGCCTCGGCGAGCGCGACGAGATCGTCGGCGTCGTCGGCGTCGCGGACGATCTCCTCCTGCACCATGCGCCGCCGATCGGCCGCTCCCACGGCGCCCGTGCCGACGCGCGTCACGGGGGTCCGGAGCGTCATCAGCAGCAGGTCGGCGACGGCCGAGGTCGCGGTGAAGGCGCGCTCGGCCGCGTGCGCCGTCGCCTCGTCGCCGGCGGGGGTGGGCTCACTCGGCGGAGTGCGCTCGGGGAGGACCGGGCCGAGCGCCGCGCGCACCGGTGCGTAAGGGACGCCTGCCGCGTCGGTCAGGCCCAGCCGCTCGAGACCGGTGCCCGCGGCGAGGTCGGCGAGCGCGTCGCGCGGCAGCTCCGTGACCGCGCGGGCCACCGACTCCGGCGCGAGCAGCGCCTCGGCGGCGTCGAAGAAGTCGTGCCAGTTCGCGTTCGCCGGCACGCGACGGCGACCGAGGAGCGCCGCGAGCTCGGCGTCATCCGCCTTCGCGAGGCGCTCGGCGAGCGCGCGTGCATCCGCGATCCCGGGCCGCTCACCCGGCACGACGTCGTTGCTGTTCACGGCGGCTCGAGAGATCACGGGGCTGCGGGGGTCAGGACCGCCCGGCCTTGCCCCTTCGCACGATGCTCATGATGAGCAGGGTCAGGATGAGCAGGAACGCGATCGGCAGACCGACCAGCGGAACCACCGAGACGATGGGCCAGATGCCGGTGGAGTAGTCGTCCCGCGTCATGCCGGCCGCGGTCGAGATCATGATCGCGAAGAAGCAGAGCACCGAGGCGATGGCGATGCCGAGCGCCATGAACGCAAGAATGCGGTCGATGCGCCGGATCGGCGGATCGGCAGGGGAGTTCGCGCTCATCCTCCCCAGACTAGTCGTACGCGTCGGCGCGATAGTCTGGAACGGCGGGATCGGTCGGTCTCGCTTTTCGTTTTCTCCAACGGGTTGAAGAGGTTTGTCATGCCCACCGGCAAGGTCAGGTTCTACGACGAGGACAAGGGCTTCGGCTTCATCAGCGCGGATAACGGCCAGGACGTCTTCCTGCACGCCAGCGCCCTCCCCGCGGGGGCGCCGGCGCCCAAGCCGGGCGCGCGCCTCGAGTTCGGCGTCGCCGACGGTCGCAAGGGGCTGCAGGCGCTCTCCGTGCGCGTGCTCGAGGCCCCGCCGAGCCTGGTGAAGGCGAAGCGCAAGCCCGCGGATGACATGGCGGTCATCGTCGAGGACCTCGTGAAGCTCCTCGACGGCATCGGCGGCGACCTGCGCCGCGGTCACTACCCGTCCGCCCCGCATGCGCGGAAGGTCGCGGCAGTGCTGCGCAAGGTCGCGGAGGAGCTCGATGCCTGACGCGCCCGAGACGCCCGACGACGTCACTCCCGACGCGGACGTGACCCCCGTCGAGGACTCGACGCGCGAGGAGGATGCGACTCCCGCCGAGGATGCGGCTCCCGTCGAGGCCGAGCTGCCGGAGCCGGATCGTCGCCTCCTGGAGGCGCACGACCTCGCCCTCGCCGCGCTTCACGAGATCACCCCTGCGTCGACGGTCGGCACGGCCGCCGGATACTCCGTCGAGCCCGACGGTGTTGTGTCGCTGCGCTTCGAGAACGCGCTGCTCGGCTACCCGGGCTGGTTCTGGACCGTCTCCCTCGCCGTGGTCGAGGGATCCGATCCGACCGTGCTCGAGGTCGAGCTGCTGCCCGGCGAGCAGGCGCTCCTCGCACCCGAGTGGGTGCCGTGGGCGGTGCGCCTGAAGGAGTACCAGGCCGCCCAGGCCGCCGCGGCCGAGGCGGCGGTCGCCGCCGTCGATCACGAAGACGCCGAGGATGCCGACGACGAGGAGGTCGACGACGAGGACTTCGAGGACGACGAGTCGTCCATCCTTCACGCCGGCGACGTCGACGGCGTCGACATCGATGCCCTCGACACGGACGACGATGACGATGACTCGGACGATGACGATGACGACGAGTCGGACGACGACGATGGCGATGACTCGGATGACGACGACGATGACGATGACGATGACGACGACTGATCCGTCGTGCTGAACGCCGAACGGCGCCCCGGGGAACCGGGGCGCCGTTCGCGTTGCGGGACGTCGGTCAGACGCCCGCGGGGTCTCGCACGGGGCCGGCGTCGTCGGACTTCACCATCTCGAGCGGCATCGTGCGCGTGTCGATGAGCGGGTTCTCATCCTGTCCGGCGACAAGCGCGGCGGCCTCGTCGCGCGTCTCCACGGCCGGGACCGAACCGAGCAGGGGCCGCCGGGCCGACTCGTCCATCGTCAGCACCGCGACTCCCGCCACCAGGCCGAAGAACATGATGTAGAACGCCGGCATGAAGGTGTTGCCGGTCAGCTGGATGAGCCACTCGCTGAAGAGCGGAGTGGTCCCGCCGAAGAGCGACACCGACAGGTTGTAGGCGATCGCCATCGCCCCGAAGCGCGAGGCGGTCGGGAACAGCGCCGGCAGGGCAGCGGCCGACGGGCCCACCCACAGCGCGACGGGAACGGTGCACAGCGTCAGCGCGATGAAGATCGCCCACAGCGCGCCCGTCTGCAGCAGCGCGAACGCCGGCAGGATGAGCACCAGCGTCGAGGCCGACGCCAGCAGGTACACCGGCTTGCGGCCGATGCGGTCCGAGAGGCGCCCGACGAGCGGCAGGCACGCCGACAGCACGATGAGCACCGGCACCGTGGCCATCGCCGCGAGCAGGTTCGACACGCCGACCTCGGTCTCGAGGTAGGTGGGCATGTAGCTGGTGAGCGCATAGCCGGCCGTGTTGGTGGCCGCGACGATCGCCATGGCGATGAGGATCTGGCGCCAGTAGTGGCGGAAGATGCCGAGGATGCCGTGACGAGCGAGCGGGTCTGCGGCGTCGGGCGTCGTCTCGCCCGCCGAGTCGGCGACCTCGTAGGCCGGCGTCTCCGGGATGCGCGAGCGCAGCCAGATCGCGGCGATGCCGAGGGGGATCGCCACGAGGAACGGGATGCGCCAGCCGTACTCGACCATGGCGCCCGCACCCGAGACCGACTCGACGGCGAGCGTCGTGAGGGCGACCGTCGAAGCACCGGCGGCGAAGCCGAGGTACGAACCCGCGTCGAGCCAGGCCGACCAGTAACCGCGGCGGCTGTCGGGGGAGAACTCCGCCACGTAGGTCGTGGCGCCGGCGTACTCGCCGCCGGTCGAGAACCCCTGCACCATCTTCAGCAGGTACAGCGGGATGATCGCCCACAGGCCGATCTGCGCGGCAGTGGGGAGGAGGCCGATGAGCGCGGTGGACGCGGCCATCATCGCCATCGTGAGGAACAGCACCTTCTGGCGCCCGATCCTGTCTCCGATGGGGCCCAGGATGGCGCCGCCGAGCGGGCGGACGAGGAACGAGACGGCGAAGCCGAACAGCGTCACGAGGAGGCCGGCCTCGCGCGGGAGGCCCTCCGTGAACACCGCCGTCATCGTGACGGCGAGGTAGCCGTAGATGCCGAAGTCGAACCACTCCATGAAGTTGCCGACGACGGTGCCGGAGATGGCGGTGCGGATCCGCGACCGCTTCACCACCAGCACGTCATCGACCCGGAGCCTGCGGGACTGCCGCCGGGGCTTGCGGGCGGTCTGGGAGACCTCCACACGATTCGCCATGGGCGGCTCTGTACTGCTGCGATCCACTGTCATCACTCGTTTCGTATGATCCTGTGCGTTTCGACGGGTGCCCGTCCGCCTGGGGGCGGCGGACACCAAAGCCCCGACCATACCGAGAATCCGGACGGGCCGAGGCCGCGCCCGGATCGATTTGACAGCCTCCGGGCCGCGCGCCATACGCGTGCGCGTTAGCAACCCGATCTGGACGCAGGTTCCGAATCGCCACACAACGACGAACGCCCCCGGCCGAGGCCGAGGGCGTTGTCGACGGGAGGGTGTCAGCTGTTCGCGAGCACGTACTCGATCGAGCGGATCAGCTGGCGGACGTCGTCGGGATCGATCGAGACGAACGTGGCGACACGCAGCTGGTTGCGGCCGAGCTTGCGGTAGGGCTCGGTGTCCACGATCCCGTTGGCGCGGAGCGTCTTGGCGATCGCCGCGGCGTCGATCGACTCGTCGAAGTCGATGGTCGCCACAACGGGGGAGCGGTGCGCGGGGTCCGCGACGAATGGCGTCGCGACCTCGGAGGCCTCCGCCCACTCGTAGAGGGCACCCGACGACTCTGCGGTGCGGGCGGCGGCCCACTCGAGCCCACCATTGCCGAGGATCCACGACAGCTGGCTGTCGAGAAGGTGGAGCGTGGTGAGCGCGGGAGTGTTCAGGGTCTGCTGCAGCCGCGAGTTGGCGACTGCCTGCGACAGGCTGAGGAACTCCGGGATGTACCGGTCGGACGCCGCGATCCGCTCGATCCGCTCGATCGCGGCCGGCGACATCGCCGCGAACCACAGGCCGCCGTCCGATCCGAGGTTCTTCTGCGGGGCGAAGTAGTAGACGTCCGCCTCGGTCAGGTCGACATCGATGCCGCCGGCCGCGCTCGTCGCGTCGATGACGGTCAGCGCGCCCTGATCCGCCCGCACGCGGGTGACCGGCGCCGAGACCCCCGTGGAGGTCTCGTTGTGCGGCCACGCGTACACGTCGACGCCCTCGACGGCCTCCGCGGCGGTGCGCGAGCCTGCCGCGGCCTCGCGCACATCCGGCGCCTCGAGCCACGGCGCCTTCGCCGCCTTGGCGAACTTGCTGCCGAACTCGCCGAACGTCAGGTGCTGGCTGCGACGCTCGATCAGGCCGAAGGCGGCGGCGTCCCAGAACGCGGTCGAGCCGCCATTGCCGAGGACGATCTCGTACCCGTCGGGCAGGCGGAACAGGTCGCCGAGGTGCTCGCGCACACTCGCGACGAGGTTCTTCACGGGAGCCTGACGGTGCGACGTGCCCAGCAGCGAGGAACCCACCGCGGCAAGCGCCTCGACCTGCTCGGCGCGCACCTTCGAGGGGCCGCATCCGAAGCGACCGTCGGCGGGCAGGAGATCGGCGGGGATCGTCAGCGTCATGCGCTCCAGCATATTGGGGGCAGTGCCCTCGGCTCGGCCGTGTGTCCGTCCCGGTCGTTAGGATTGCCTGAGTACCCGCGGCGACTGCGCCGCGCGACCCGCCTCCTTCTGACAGGGCTGCCATGACCGACCTGATCGACACCACCGAGATGTACCTCCGCACGATCCTCGAGCTCGAGGAGGAGAACATCGTGCCGCTGCGTGCGCGCATCTCGGAGCGGCTCGGTCACTCGGGCCCGACGGTCTCGCAGACGGTGGGCCGGATGGAGCGCGACGGGCTCGTCGTCGTCGGCATCGACCGCCGGCTGGAGCTGACCGACGCCGGACGCCAGAAGGCCGTCGACGTGATGCGCAAGCACCGCCTCGCCGAGCGCCTCCTGTCCGACGTGATCGGCCTCGACTGGGCGTACGTCCACGAGGAGGCCTGCCGCTGGGAGCACGTGATGAGCGAGCAGGTGGAGCGCCGTCTCGTCGAGCTGCTGGGGCACCCGACCGAGTCGCCGTACGGAAACCCGATCCCCGGGCTCGATCAGCTCGGCGGCGCGGCGGCGCGCACCTTCGAGGAGGGCGTCGTCGGCCTGGTCAAGCGCCTCGACGCCGAGGGCGGTCCCATCCGCGGCACGGTCCGTCGCCTGGCGGAGCCCGCGCAGGTCGATCCGGATCTCCTGCAGCAGCTGCGCGGCGCCGGCGTGATCCCGGGAGCCGAGGGCGGCTACCGCTACAGCGAGGGCTACGTGCTGGTCCAGATGGACGGCAACGAGGACGCGCTCGAGCTGCCCGTCGAGCTCGCCTCGCACATCTTCCTCGTCGACGACCGCGTCGCCGTCTGAGGCCGTCGGTCCCACTGATCGGGCAGTAGCGCACGGAACGGGCCGGGATGCCAGGGGATTGACAGGTCCCTATCCCGATAGGAGCGTGACAATTCCGTTACCTTGCCGTAGTGTCGGGGGATACCCGGGGTGACCCGTTCCCCGGGTTGCTCCGTGGGAAATCGCCTCAACGGCTCGTCGTTTCCACGGATCGCACACTGCGTGCCCCGACAAACCAGTGCTGACGAGCCGGCGGACCCGAACCGCAAGGTGATGGAGGATCAGCATTGTCCGAAAACGTTCCATCTGCCGTCTCTCCCGACACGGCTGAGTCAGCGAGTCTCGTCCCCACCCGGTCGACGACCCCCGCCCGTCCCGTCAACATGCGCGCCGCCATCCGCCGCGCCGAGCGCGACGCCCGCCGCGCGGTCGCCCCGAAGATCCGTCCCGTCCGCGCCATCGGCACGGTCGCCGCGGTGGGCGCCCTGATCGCCGGTGTCGCCTTCCCGGCCTACGCCGCCATCCAGTCCGAGGCACAGCCCGTCTCGGTGCACGACGTCGCCGCCGGATCCGCGCAGTCGCTCGTCGTCGCCTCCGAGGTGAAGACCGCCGGCGTCGCGGGCTCGGACTACTCCGCGACGACCCCGGAAGAGGTCGCCGCGGCGAAGGCCGAGGCCGAGGCCGCCGAGCGCGCCAAGCAGCAGGCAGCAGCCGCTGCACAGGCAGCCGCCGCCCAGACGTACACGACGACGTCGGCGGCCCCGTCGGTCGCCAGTGTCGCCGCCCCGCCCGCCGTGAGCGGCGGCTTCGGCGCCCCGCTGCCGGGTGGCTACACGATCACCCGCTCCGTCGGCGGCGCCCACCAGGGCACCGACATGGTCATCGGCGCGGGCACCCCGATCTACGCGGTCACCTCCGGCACGGTCGTGACCGCCGGTTACTCGGGCGCCTATGGCAACCTCGTGACCTTCGTGGGCAACGTGAACGGCTCGTCCGTCGAGGTCCGCAACGCGCACATGAGCTCGATCGCCGTCGGCCCCGGCCAGACCGTCTCCGCCGGCCAGGTCATCGGCTACGTCGGCAGCACCGGCCGCTCGACCGCGAACCACCTCCACATCGAGGTGCGCATCAACGGCGGCCTGGTCGACCCGATGGGCGTCCTCCCCATCTGAGCCGCGACGGCATCCGCACCGCCGACGAGACCCGCGCCACCCGGCGCGGGTCTCGTCGCGTCCGGGTGCATCGCCGGACCGGAGGCCGTGACACGCCAGGGAATTCACCTTCCGTTCGGTGCCTGCGGCGCGGGCGTGGGCTAGCCTGATCCCGTCGTCCAGAGGGACGAAGGGAGAAGCCGATGGAACGAATACCTCGCATCCGCACCATGGATGCGCTCGGGCGTTACGTCCTTCGGCATCGTGTGCACGCGAGCCGCGGTACCACCGTGGCCATGGAGGCGCCGTCTGTCTAGACGGCGCCTTTTCTCGTCTCTGCACACCTTCATCCGTCGACACGACCGCAGTTCGGGACTCCCGGAAGCCGTCCGGGAGCGATCGAGAGGATGTCGGATGCGCACGCTGGTGTTGAACGCGGGCTACGAGCCGCTGGCCGTGATCTCCTTCAAGCGAGCCCTTGTGCTCGTGATGAGCGAGAAGGCGACGGTGATCGAGCGCGACGAGGAAGAACCGATCTGGGGCACGAACGCCTCCTATGACCGACCCGCCGTGATCGTGCTGACGCGCTACGTGCGTGTGCCGACCTCGAGACGCATCCCGGTCACGCGACGCGGCGTCCTGCGTCGCGACGCCTACCGGTGCGTGTACTGCGGGAAGGCGGCGTCGACGATCGACCACATCCTTCCCCGCTCGCGCGGCGGTGCCGACTCGTGGGAGAACCTCGCCGCGTGCTGCCTGCGCTGCAACAACATCAAGAGCGACCGCACCCCGCAGGAGATGGGCTGGGAATTGCGGATGACGCCGCGCCCGCCGCACGGCACCGCGTGGACCGTGCGCGGCGTCGAGCGCAGCGATCCCCGCTGGGAGCCGTACCTGGCGCTCGCCGCCTGACGCAGCGACCTCCGCGGATCCGATCCGCACGCCCGCTGTTCGCGAACCGTTCGCATTGACTGAGTAGAGTCTCCGGTGCGCCGACGAGGCGCGGCCGACGACTCTGACACAGGAGGCTGATCGTGGCGAAGAAGACCAAGACCGAGAAGGCGGCGGAGGCGGCGATCGAGGCCGCGGCCGATGCTGCGAAGGACGCGAAGAAGCTCAGCAAGTCGCTGCCGAAGAAGGACGCGAAGAAGCTGCGCTCGCTGGCCGAGGAGGCCGCCGACGCGGCGGACGTCTCGAAGAAGAAGATCGCGAAGAAGCCCCGCAAGGTCGTCAAGGAAGCCTCGGCCGCCGTCGCCGCGATCGACAAGGCGACCGAGAAGATCGAGTCGAAGCTCGCGCAGCGCGCCGCGGAGAAGAAGGCCGCCGAGAAGCTCGTGAAGAAGGCCCGCAAGCGCGCGGCCGAGCGCGAGGCGCCGGATGCGCCCGAGGCCCCGAGCGTCATCGAGGCGCCGGACGAGATCGAGGCCCCGGACGAGACCGAGGCGCCGGATGAGACCGAGGCAGCAGGCGAGCTCCAGACCGCCGCGCAGGTCGAGCCGCAGGAGGCCGAGACCGCGGCGCCCGCCGACGTCGAGCCCGGCGAGATCGAGCGACCCGCTCCCGCCGTCGCGAAGGAGCCCGCCCCGCGGCGTCGTGCGCCGAACGCGGCCGTCGCCCCGTTCGACGCCTCGAGCCTGTCGTCGATGTCCGTCGCCGAGCTGCGTGCGAAGGCGCGCGCAGAGCAGCGCACGGGATACTCCCGCCTGACGAAGGCGCAGCTCGTCGAGCTGTTCTCCTGACCCGCCCGTGACCACCGGAGGCGACCCGACGCCCGTGACCCCTGGGGCGTACGACCGCACCGCCGCTGCACCGTCGCCGCGGACGCTCATCGACATCCTGCGCGACACCGCCGCCCGCCACCCGGAGGCCTCAGCCATCGAGGACGAGCGAGGGGCGCTCAGCTATCGCGAGATGCTCGCCCTCATCTGGCGCACGGCGGCGCGCCTGCACGAGCACGGAGTGCGCCGCGGCGACCGTGTCGGCATCCGCATGCCGTCGGGCGACAGGGAGCTGTACGTCGCGATCCTCGGCGTGATGGCCGCGGGCGCCGCCTACGTGCCGGTGGACGCGGACGACCCGCAGGAGCGCGCGGACCTCGTCTTCGGCGAGGCACGCGTGCGCGGCGTGATCGGCGCCGGGGGAACGTTCGTCCCCGCCGGCGCCCACACGGCAGCGGATGGCGCCCTGTTCGACGGGGAGGACCCGCATCCGGCGACGCATGCAGTATCGCTGGTCGAGCCGCCCGCGCTCGACGACGACGCGTGGATCATCTTCACGTCCGGCTCGACGGGGGTCCCGAAGGGCGTGGCGGTCTCGCACCGGTCGGCGGCGGCCTTCGTCGACGCCGAGGCGCGGATGTTCCTGCAGGATGCGCCGCTCGGCCCCGGAGATCGCGTGCTCGCGGGCCTGTCGGTCGCGTTCGACGCCTCGTGCGAGGAGATGTGGCTCGCGTGGGGCCACGGCGCCTGCCTCGTGCCGGCCCCGCGCGCGCTCGTCCGCTCAGGTGAGGATCTCGGACCGTGGCTGGTCGGGCACGGCATCACCGCGGTGTCGACGGTGCCGACGCTCGCCGCGCTGTGGCCGCAGGATGCGATCGAGAACCTCCGCCTGCTGATCTTCGGCGGCGAGGCGCTGCCGCCCGAGCTCGCCGCCCGGCTTGTGGGCGACGAGCGCGAGGTGTGGAACACGTATGGGCCGACCGAGGCGACGGTCGTCGCGTGCGGCGCGCGGATGGACGCCGCGGCGCTCGCCGCGGGCGAGCCCGTCCGCATCGGCCTGCCTCTCGACGGCTGGGCGCTCGAGGTCGTCGACGCGGACGGCAACCCGGTCGCGGAGGGCGAGGTGGGCGAGCTGATCATCGGCGGCGTCGGCCTCGCGCGCTATCTCGACCCGGCGAAGGACGCCGAGAAGTACGCCCCCATGCCGACGCTCGGCTGGGAGCGCGCGTACCGGTCCGGCGACCTGGTGCGAGCGGATCGCGAGGGCCTCGTCTTCCAGGGCCGCGCCGACGACCAGGTGAAGATCGGCGGCCGCCGCATCGAGCTCGGCGAGGTCGAGGCCGCGCTGCAGGCGCTCACGGCCGTGTCGGCCGCGACCGTCGTCGTCCAGCGCTCGGAGGGTGGTGTGCCCCTCCTCGTCGGGTACGTGGTGCCCACCGAGGGCTTCGACCGTCAGGTCGCGCGCGCGGAGCTCGCCGAGACGCTTCCGGCGCCGCTCATCCCGATCCTCGCCGTGATGGACGAGCTTCCCGTGCGCACGTCGGGCAAGGTCGACAAGGCGGCGCTGCCGTGGCCCCTCGACACCGGCGACGGGGGCGACTCGTCCCTGTCCGGCACGGCGGCCTGGCTCGCGGAGCAGTGGGTGGCGGTGCTCGGCACCCGCCCCGCCGACGAGAAGGCCGACTTCTTCCAGCTCGGCGGCGGTTCGCTCGCCGCCGCGCAGCTCGTCTCGCGGATCCGGACGCGGGCGCCCGAGTTCACGATGGGCGACGTGTACGACCTTCCCCGCCTCGGCCAGATGGCCGCCGCGGTCGAGGTCGAGTCGAGTGACGAGGCGCCCAGCGGCGAGTTCCGCGCGGCGAGGCCGACGCCGCGCCGTATGCAGTGGGTGCAGACGCTTCTCGGTGCCCCGCTGCTCGCCCTTGCCGGCGCGCGCTGGATCGTCTGGCTCATGGCGGCGTCCTGGATCCTGCAGCTCGCCCCGGGCTTCGAGGCGCTTCCCGATGCGCCGGTGGGGGTCATCCTGCTGGGCATCCTGCTGTTCGCGACGCCGTTCGGCCGGATGGCGATCGCCGCGCTCGCCGCGCGCGTGCTGCTTGCCGGCGTGAAGCCGGGCGACTACCCGCGCGGCGGCGGCGTCCACCTGCGGCTCTGGCTCGCCGAGCAGATCTCGCACCAGATCGACCCGGTGGGCCTCGCGGGAGCCCCGTGGGTCACGTACTACGCCCGCGCCCTCGGCGCGCGCATCGGCGAGGGCGTCGACCTTCACACCCTGCCGCCGGTCACCGGCATGCTGCAGGTGGGATCCGGCGCCGCGATCGAGCCCGAGGTCGATCTCAGCGGCTACTGGATCGACGGCGACACGGTCCGCATCGGCGGCATCCGGATCGGCGCGGGAGCCGTGATCGGCTCGCGCAGCACGCTCGCCCCCGGCGCCCGCATCGGCCGCGACGCGGAGATCGCGCCCGGATCGGCGGTGTTCGGCCGGGTGAAGGCCGGCCAGCGCTGGGCGGGATCACCCGCCGCCCGGGTCGGCGGGCCCTCGGCCCCGCTGGCACCGACCCGGCCTCCTGCGCCGCGCCGCTGGCTCTGGGCCTACGCGGCGTCGTCGGCGATGCTCGGACTGCTGCCGCTCGCCGCCTTCGCCGTCGGCGGACTCGTGCTCGCCCAGGGCATCCGCGGGGCCGGCTCGCTCGGCGAGGCGATCCCCGGTGTGCTCGCCCTGCTCGTGCCGGCCGTGCTCGTCACCGGCGTGCTGTTCGCGGGCGCCGTCGTGGGTCTCGTCCGGCTGCTCGCCATCGGCCTCGTCGAGGGAGTGCACCCCGTGCGCGGCCGGGTCGCCTGGCAGGCGTGGACGACCGAGCGCCTGCTCGACTCGGCGCGCACCATCCTGTTCCCGATCTACTCGAGCCTGTTCACGCCGACCTGGCTGCGCCTGCTCGGCGCGAAGGTCGGTCGCGACGTCGAGGCGTCCACCGTGCTGCTCATCCCCTCGATGACGGTGATCGACGACGGCGCGTTTCTCGCCGACGACACGATGGTCGGCACCTACGAGCTGCGCGGCGGATGGATGCGGCTCGGGACGGCAAGGATCGGCAAGCGCGCGTTCCTCGGCAACTCCGGGCTCGCGGGAGCCGGTCACCGGGTGCCCAAGAACGCCCTGGTCGCGGTGCTCTCGGTCGCGCCGGAGAAGGCGAAGGCCGGATCGTCCTGGCTCGGATCGCCCGCGGTGCGCCTGCGCCGCATCGTCAACGATGCCGACCTCGAGCGCACGTACCGGCCCCGCGCGTCGCTGCGCGTCGCCCGCGCGCTCTGGGAGCTGTGCCGTGTTGTGCCCGTGTTCCTCACCTGCGCGCTGGGGGTGGGGGTCATGCTGACCCTCGCGTGGCTGATCGAGACGATCGGGCCCGTGTGGAGCCTCCTGCTCTCGGGTGTTGTCCTGCTGGTCGCGGGCTTCCTCGCCGCGAGCATCACGACGATCGCGAAGTGGGCGATCGTCGGGCCCATCCGCCCGGGGGAGCACCCGCTGTGGTCGAGCTTCGTGTGGCGCACCGAGGTGTCGGACACCTTCACCGAGATGCTCGCCGCGCCCTGGTTCGCGAACGCGGCGGCGGGGACGCCGGCGCTCGCCGTGTGGCTGCGCTCGCTCGGCGCGAAGATCGGCCGCGGCGTGTGGACCGACAGCTACTGGCTGCCCGAGCCCGACCTCGTCACCCTCGGCGACGGCGCGACGGTGAACCGCGGATGTGTGGTCCAGACGCATCTGTTCCATGATCGAGTGATGAGCATCGACACCGTCACCTTCGAGCCCGGTGCGACGCTCGGGCCGCACAGCGTCATCCTCCCCGCCGCGACGATCGGCGCCTCGGCGACGGTCGGCCCCGCGTCGCTCGTGATGCGCGGCGAGGGAGTGCCGGATGGCAGCCGGTGGAGCGGGAACCCCATCGGACCGTGGCGGGCGGTGAAGGTGCGCGCCTACCAGGCCGTCGAGCGCCAGCCCGAGGCGGCGGTCGGGGCGCACGCGTGAAGCCCGACGCGTACACGCCGCTGAGCGGTGACCCGAACGTCAGGATCGCCCGCTACGAGCTGCAGCTCGACTACCGTGTCGCCACCAACCGGCTCGACGCGGTGGCCACCGTCACCGGCAGAGTGCGCGAGCGCACGAAGTCGATCTCGCTCGACCTCGTCGGCCTCCGCGCGACGCGTGTCAAGGCCGCCGGCCGCTCGGACGTGAAGCACCGCCAGACCGACCGCAAGCTCAAGCTCGCCTTCGGTGCGCCCCTCGAGGCGGGGGAGTCGTTCACCCTCACGATCGCGTACGGCGGCGCGCCGCGCGCCCGCGGCACCCGCTGGGGCACCCTCGGCTGGGAGGAGCTGAACGACGGCGTGCTCGTCGCCTCGCAGCCCACCGGGGCGCCCACCTGGTTCCCGTGCAACGACCTTCCCCGCGACAAGGCGACGTACCGGATCCGCGTGACCACCGACGCGGCGTACACCGTGGCGGCGGGCCAGCCCGTCACGCCCGTCCTCGAGCGCGGGAGGCGGGTGTGGACGTTCGACCTCGACGTCCCCACGCCGACGTATCTCGTCGCGCTGTACATCGGCCGCTACACGCGCCGGGACGTCGAGCTCGGTGGGGTGCGGGGCGCCATCCTGTACCCGCGGGCGATCGAGTCGCGCGTCGAGGCCGATTTCGCCGACCTCGACCGGATGATGACCGTGTTCGAAGAGGCCTTCGGCCCGTACCCGCTGCCGGGATACACCGTTGTGGTGACGGAGGACGACCTCGAGATCCCTCTTGAGGCGCAGGGGATGGCGGTGTTCGGCGCGAACCACATCGATGGCCAGGGAGGCCTCGAGCGGCTGATCGCGCACGAGCTCGCGCACCAGTGGTTCGGCAACAGCGTCGGCCTCGCGCGGTGGCGCGACATCTGGCTCAACGAGGGCTTCGCCTGCTACGCCGAGTGGATCTGGGAGGAGCGCTCGGGCGGCCCGTCCGCGCACGCGCTCGCGCTCGGCTACCACGGCCGGCTGGCCGCGCAGCCGCAGGACGTCGTGCTGTCCGACCCGGGAGCCGACCTCATGTTCGACGACCGCGTCTACAAGCGCGGCGCTCTCGCGCTCCACGCGCTGCGGCTGACGATCGGCGACGAGGCGTTCTTCGGCGTGCTGCGGGCCTGGACCGAGCGGCACCGCGGCGGCACGGCGAAGACGGCAGACTTCGTCCGGCTCGTGGAGGAGCTCGCCGGCGGCCCCGCCGCATCCCTCCTCGGCCCGTGGCTCGACGACGTCGCCCTCCCCGCGCTGCCGCCGGGGCCGGCCGTCCGCCCCGCCTCCGTCAGCGCGTCGCTGTAGGCAGGATCGCGAGGCTGAGGACGCACCCCGGCGGCGCGGTCTCGAGCGTCGCCACTTCGATTGCCGTGTCCCCGTCGGGGACCCGGGCGACGAGCGATCCGCCGGCCTCGGTGACGCGCACGTCGCCCGGGGGGACGCGCGTGCCGCGGCCGTCGGCCTTCAGCGCGGCCTCGATCCTCGTCCAGCCGGCGCGATCCGGCGGCGGCTGCGGCGCGAACAGGGGAGCGAGGCCGGGCAGCGGACCCGTGCCGCGCTCGACGTCGACCCCCACGGCCGACGCGTCGCGCGTCAGGGCCGCGGCCGCGACCACGATCCGTCCGGCGTAGCTCACGCTCACGGCGACGGGAGCCGCGACGGCGTGCGGTGCCCCGTGGTCGTCCGCGCCGCAGTGGCGGCAGCGCCGCGCGATGGATGTGTCGGCGCCGGGCGCGAGCTCGGCGATGAGTCCGGCGAGCAGCGCGTCGCCGCGCGCGCGGCGATCCTCGCGGAACCCGCAGCTCCGCGCCGCGGGGGGCGATCCCTCCCGGCTTGGTCCTTTCGGCGCGACCACGGCGACCCGGTCCCACGTCACGAGCACCGGACCTACCCGGAGCGGCGGGGCCGCGCTCATCCGGCGAGGGAGCGCGATTCGGCGGGTGCGCCCGCGTCCGCCAGCAGCTCCAGCAGGTGCGCCGAGGGGGCCTCGACCCGGTCGCGGGAAGCCGAGACGACCGACACGATCCAGGCGGAGCCGGTCGCCTCGGGCAGATTCAGGACGCGAAGGCCCGCGGCCTGCGGCTTCGCCGCGACGTGGCGGGGGACGATCGCGACGCCGAGGCCGCGCGAGACGAGGTCGAGAAGCGTGTGGACGTCGTTGACCGTGCAGCGCACGCGGCGATGGACGCCGTGCGCGGCGAGCGTGTCCTCGTTCAGCTCGCGGACGCCCCACGACGCGGTGAAGTCGATGAAGTCCTCACCCTCCAGCTGGCGCCACGCGATCTCCTGCCGCGCCGACCCCCGGGCGGCGAGCGGATGATCCGGGGCCGCGAGCAGGACGAGCGACTCCTGACCGAGGGTGCGGTGGGGGAGCGCGCCGAGGTGCTTCGCGGTCGCCACGAACGCCACGTCGATGTCGCCGGCGCGCGTCATCGCGACCAGATCCTGCGATCCGGCCTGTGTGAAGTGCGTCTCCACCCGGGGGTGGCGGCGATGGAACCGCTCGAGCAGCGCCGCGACGTCGACGAAACCGAGGCACTGCTCGGCGCCGATGCGCAGCGAGCCGGTCACCTCGCGGCTTGCCATCACGACCGCGTCGCGCGCGGCGGCGGCCTGGGCGAGCATCTGCCGGGCATAGGGGAGGAGGGCGAGCCCGGCCTCGGTCAGCTCGACGCGCCGGGTGGTGCGGTCGAACAGAGCGGTGCCGAGCTCCTCCTCGAGACTGCGGATCGCGGAGGACAGACCCGACTGCGAGATGCCCGCCAGCTCGGCGGCGCGCGTGAAGTTCCGCTCCTCGGCCACCGCGAGCAGGTACTCCATCTGGCGCAGATCCATCCATTCCCTCCGCTTCTCAATCCCAGAACTGCAAACTGTTGGACTTCTAGATTAGCCGTTCCTAGGCTGAAGCAGCGGCCCGTTCGGCGCCGCCATCGACGTCACGTCTCTGGAGAAAGAGAGCACATGCAGCAGGGCACCATCGGAGGTCGTTCCGTCTCGGCGATCGGCCTCGGCGGCATGCCCATGTCGATCGAGGGCCGTCCCGACGAGGAGCGGTCGATCGCGACGATCCACGCGGCGCTCGACGCCGGCGTCACGCTGATCGACACCGCGGACGCCTACCACCGCGACGCGAACGAGGTCGGCCACAACGAGGAGCTCATCGCCCGCGCCCTGCGCGAGTACGGTGCCGGCTCCGCCGACGTCCTCGTGGCGACGAAGGGCGGTCACCTCCGTCCCGGCGACGGCACCTGGACGCGCAACGGCGACCCCGAGTACCTCAAGGGCGCCGCCAAGGAGTCCGCCCGCCGGCTCGGCGTCGACGCCATCGGCCTCTACCAGTTCCACCGGCCCGACCCGGCGGTGCCGTACGCCGACTCGATCGGTGCGATCCGCGACCTGCTCGACGAGGGCGTCATCCTGATGGCCGGAATCTCGAACGCCGACATCTCGCAGATCGACGAGGCGCGGGAGATCCTCGGTGGCCGGCTGGTGTCGGTGCAGAACCAGTTCTCGCCCGCGTTCCGCTCGAGCCAGGGCGAGCTCGAGCACTGCGCCGAGCTCGGCATCGCGTTCCTTCCCTGGAGCCCGCTCGGCGGCATCGCGGGTGCGAAGGACCTCGCCGACCGTCACGGCGCCTTCCAGGAGGTCGCGGATGAGGTGGGCGCCAGCGTCTACCAGGTCAC
The DNA here is from genome assembly GCF_039529675.1 of Microbacterium paludicola. Lineage (NCBI taxonomy): Bacteria > Bacillati > Actinomycetota > Actinomycetes > Micrococcales > Microbacteriaceae > Microbacterium > Microbacterium paludicola. The sequence continues at coordinate 19,181 of NZ_BAAANG010000024.1, read as the reverse complement.
CCTCGCCTGGGAGCTCGCGCTCGCGCCGATCGTGATCCCCATCCCCGGCGCCTCCCGTCCCGAGAGCATCCGCGACTCGGCCGGTGCCACCGACCTCGTGCTGACGGCCGACCAGGTCGCCCGCCTGTCCGCCTGATCCTCTGGAGGAACCGTTGAAGACCTTCACCCTGCCCGGCACCGATCTTGAGGTGCCCAACGTCGTCCTCGGACTGATGCGCATCCAGGACAAGACCGACGAGGAGGTGCACACGCTCGTGAGCACCGCCCGCGATGCGGGCATCACCTTCCTCGACCACGCCGACATCTACGGATCCGGCGTGCACGGCTGCGAGCGGCGCTTCGCCGAGGCGATGAAGCTGACGTCCTCCGAGCGCGAGCAGTTCGTCATCCAGTCGAAGGCCGGCATCGTCAAGGACGGGCCGTACTTCGACTTCTCGTACGAGCACATCGTCGAGTCGGTGAACGGGTCGCTCGAGGCGCTCGGCACCGACTACCTCGACATCCTGCTGCTTCACCGTCCCGACGCCCTCGTCGAGCCGGAGGAGGTCGCCCGCGCGTTCGACGAGCTCGCCGCGTCCGGCAAGGTGCGGGCGTTCGGCGTCTCGAACCAGACGCCGCGCCAGATCGATCTGCTGCGCAGGTACGTCACGCAGCCGATCGTCGCGAACCAGCTGCAGCTGTCGATCACTCACTCGCCGATCATCGCCCAGGGCGTGGCGGCGAACATGCAGGGGCTGGATCAGTCGATCGTGCGCGACGACGGGATCGTCGATTACTGCCGCCTGAACGACATCACAGTGCAGGCGTGGTCGCCGTTCCAGGCGGGCTTCTTCGACGGCCCGTTCCTCGGGTCCGAGCGCTACCCCGAGCTCAACGCCGTGATCGACCGCCTCGCGGAGAAGTACGAGGTGCCGGCCGAGGCCATCGCGGTGGCCTGGATCACGCGTCACCCCGCGCAGATGCAGGTCGTGCTCGGCACGACGACGCCCGCGCGCGTGGCCGCTGCGGCACTCGGCTCGGACATCCCGCTCACGCGGCCCGAGTGGTACGAGCTGTTCCGCGCCGCCGGCTACGTCGTCCCGTGATCGCCACCGGCGGGGTCTTCGGACCCCGCCGGTGACCACGCGAACGGGCCGGCGACGTCGTCCCACCGCTGGAGCGTCTGCTCCCACCAGAACCAGGCGAACAGCAGCAGCGCGATCGCCTCGCCGATGAGCACCACCGGAGCCTCCCCGAACAGCCCCCACTCCGTCTGGCGATCCAGGATCACCAGCACGAGGAAGAGCAGGTCGGCGACGAGCAGCCCGGCGACGAGCCGGTACACGGTCCGCTGCCACGGCGTCGGCGGCGTCTCATCCGCCTCGGCCGGGCGCCATCCGTACACGATGGGCACGGCCGCGAACGACCCGAAGAACAGCAGCACCGCCGCGAAGTGCACGGAGCCGACCGGCCAGAGGGCGAGCGGGAAGCTCTCGCTCAGGCCGGGCGCGAACGCGAGCAGCGCGAGGCCCGCGGCCGCGACGAGGGCCACCGCCGACACGATCCGGTGAGCGGAGGTGGTGGCCATGCGCTGCCGTCGCCGGATCGCGGCCGTCGTGACGACCGCGAGCACCACCACGATGACGTAGGTGGCCACGCCGATGCGGACCTCCGGCAGCAGCGCGGTGGGAATGCAATCGGCCCCGACGCACGTGAGGCCGGGCGCGGTGCCCTCCCCGCGGATCGGGGTCGGCACGATGGCGATGAGGGGCGCAAACAGGGCCGCCACATCGAGGAAGACGCTCGGCCGGCGCCGCCCCGACAGGGCGAGCATCGCCACCGAGGCCGCGACGAGAACGCCCACGAAGACGGCCCGCGCCGGGGTGTAGAAGTAGTGGCTGATCGACGGCAGCACCTGCCAGCCGAGGCGGACCGGCTGCCACGACACGACGACGGTCTGGATCGCGACCGCGATGAACAGCGCGGCGACCAGCAGGACGAGGGACAGCCGCAGATGCCGCTGCGTGCGCAGCGCGGAGGAGGCCGGTGCCCCCGGGGTGCCGGTCATCCCCACGTCCTCGCGCCGGCTCAGGCCCGCTCGGCGAGCCGCACGAGCAGGCGCAGGGCGTGCTCCACGGTCGCGCCCAGGACGTCCTCGGGATCGCCCGCGAACTGGAAGTGCTCCGCTCCGGTGTCCGTCGCCGTCGCCCAGCCGAGATACACGGTGCCGGCCGGGTGCCCGTCCTCGGGATCCGGCCCGCCCACGCCCGTCGTCGCCACGGCGAGGTCGGCGTCGAGCAGCGCGCGCACGCCCGTCGCCAGGGTGGTGGCGCACTCGGGAGAGGTCGGATCCGTTCCCTCCGGCACGCCCAGCAGGTGCGTCTTCACCGGCATCCGGTACGCCACCACGCCGCCCGAGAACCAGTCGCTCGACGACTCGCCCTTGCCGACCTCGCTCGCCAGAAGGCCGGACGTCAGCGACTCGGCGACCGCCACGGTCAGACCGCGTGCGCGGGCAGCCTCGCTCAAACGCTCGATAGGAGTCTTCACGCATTCCACCCTGTCACCCCGATGGGAAGCTCCGGGTCCGCTTGACGCGGCGGGTGTCTTGCTGACAGGGCGGAGGGCCGACAAGCGGTCGGATAGCGTCGAGGTGTGACGCCTGAATCGATCGATCCTGCGGCCCTCGGAACGGACGCGAGCGATGTCTCGCCCTGGTCGATTCGCGCGGAAGGCTTCGACGAGTCGCTCCTGGGGCGGCGAGAATCCGTCTTCACGCTGTCCAACGGGCATGTCGGGTGGCGGGGCAACCTCGACGAGGGTGAGCCGTCGGCGGAGCCGGGGAGCTTCCTCAACGGCGTGCACGAGCTGCATCCGATGCCCTACGCCGAGCCCGGTTACGGCTATCCCGCGCGTGGACAGGCCGTCGTGAACGTCACGGACGGCAAGGTGATCCGCCTCTTCGTGGACGATGACCCCTTCGACATGCGGCGGGGGCGTCTGCACCACCATGAGCAGCGGCTCGACATGCGCGACGGGGTGCTGCGGCGGCGCTCGCGGTGGACGTCTCCGTCGGGATCGACCGTGACCGTCGAGTCGGAGCGGCTGGTCTCTCTCACACACCGTGCGGTGGCGGCGATCCGCTACACCGTGACCGCGGACGAGCACCCGGTCGCGATCGCCGTGCAGTCGGAGCTCGTGGCGAATGAGCCGCTTCCGTCCGTGCACCCGGATCCGCGCGTGCAGGATGCGCTCGACCCGGCGTTCGCGGCTGCGGGACAGCACACGCGGGGCGACTCGGCCACCCTTGTGCACCGCACAAGGGAGAGCGGGATCCACGTCGCCGTCTGCATGGACCACGAGACGTCCGGTGATGCGACGGTCCTCGAGCTGCGCACCGATGTCTCCGACGATCTCGCGCGCACCACCATCCGATCGCAGCTGCCACCCGGCGCGCGGCTGACCATCGTCAAGTACGTCGGACACGAGGAAGCGAGCGGAGTGTCGGTTCCCGGTCTGCGCGACCGGGCGGAAGAGGCCGTGAACGACGCGCGCCGCACCGGATGGGACGGGCTCGCCGCGCAGCAGCGTGCGACGCTGGACGGCTTCTGGCATCGCGCGGATGTCGTCGTCGACGGCGACGACGGGCTGCAGCAGGCGATCCGATTCGCGCTGTACCAGGTGTTCCAGTCGGCCGCGCGACTCGAAGGCCGGTCGGTGCCGAGCAAGGGGCTGACGGGGACCGGATACGCGGGGCACACCTTCTGGGACTCGGAGGCGTTCGTCCTGCCCGCGTTCACGTACCTGGAGCCCGCGGCGGTGCGCACAGCCCTGCAGTGGCGGCACGACACGCTGCCGCAGGCACGCGAGCGCGCCCGCGAGCTGCACCTCGAGGGCGCCGCGTTCCCGTGGCGTACGATCGACGGCCGCGAGAGCTCGGGGTATTGGCCGGCCGGCACCGCCGCCTTCCACAACAATGCGGCGATCGCCGCAGCCGTCTGCCGTTACGTCCGCGCCACCGGGGACGTCGACTTCGAGCGCGACGCCGGTGCTGAGATCCTGATCGAGACATCGCGGCTGTGGGCTTCCCTCGGACGCTGGGATGCAGACGGCGGCTTCCACATCGACGGCGTCACCGGGCCGGACGAGTACTCGGCCCTCGCTGACGACAACGTCTACACCAATCTGTCTGCCCGTGAGAATCTCGCCGCGGGCGTCGCCGTGGCCCGCCGTCACCCGGATGTCGCCCGCCGCCTCGGTGTGACGGAGGCGGAGATCGAGGTGTGGTCCGCGGCCGCGGAGGCGATGGCCATCGGATACGACGCGGAACTGGGGGTGCACCCGCAGTCCGCGGGCTTCACCCGGCACGCGCGCTGGGACTTCGACGCGACAAGGCCCGACCAGTACCCGCTGCAGGAGCACTTCCCGTACGTGGATCTGTATCGCAAGCAGGTCGTGAAGCAGGCCGATCTCGTGCTCGCGCTTTACACGTCCTGCGATGCGTTCACTCTCGAGGAGAAGGCGCGCGACTTCGCGTACTACGAGTCGCTCACCGTGAGGGATTCGTCCCTGTCTGCGTGCGTCCAGTCGATCATCGCGGCGGAGGTGGGGCATCTGGATCTCGCGCTCGACTATCTCGACGAGGCATCAGGCATCGACCTGGCGGACACGCAGGGCGACACCGCCGACGGGTTGCACATCGCCTCGCTCGCGGGAACCTGGAGCGCCATCGTCGCGGGCCTCGGCGGCATGCGCGAGACCGACCGCGGTCTGCGGTTCGCCCCGCGCCTTCCCGCGCCGCTGCGGCGCGTGTGTTTCCGGCTCACGCTCCGAAAGGCGCTGCTCGAGGTCGACGTCGCGGCGAACCGGTCGCGTTACACGCTGATCGAGGGGGAGCGCTGCGCGTTCCGTCACTTCGACGAGGAGATCGTCCTCGTCGCCGGCGAATCGGTCACGCGGTCGACCCCCGCGCCGCGCGTTCTCGGACCGAAGCCGCAGCAGCCGCCGAGCCGGGAGCCCAAGCCGCGGTGACGACGGCGCCACGGTGACGTGGGACATCCATCGCTCGGTGCCCCTGGAGGGACTCGAACCCCCAACCGTTTCCTTAGGACGGAACTGCTCTTCCATTGAGCTACAGAGGCTGGCCCCGCAAGTCTATCGGGGCTCGGCGGCCTGCCCTCCACAACAACGCGGCCGCCGCCCGGATGAGCCGGGCGGCGGCCGCGTGACGCGCTGGCGCGTTACTGCTGGAGCGCGAGGGCGAAGCGCACGCCCTCGTCGGTGACCTGCGCGTCGAGCACCTTGTCGTCGAGCTCGGTGGCTGCGACCTGCTCGAGGAACACGCGGGCGTCGCCGTTCTCGACGACCGTGTCACCCAGCTCGGGCGACGGGGCGAGCGTGAGCGCATAGCCCTCGTCAGACGCGCTGGTGCCCTGGATGCGGAGCCCCGCGGTCGAGGCATCCGGCGTCTGAGACACGATGGTGCGGACGGCGTCCGTGGCGTTCTCGGTAAGCGTGAGCATCTGGCTCTCCTTCCCTCGGGACCGGCCACGATTCCGAGAATCGTCGTCGATTGCAAGGGTCACGCGGGACGTCCAGGGGATACACACCTGGATCCTCGACGGCTCAAAGCCGCGGGGCCCGGCGTGGCTCGACGCTGCGCTCCCGGATAAAAGGAAACCCCCGTCAGGCGATCCCTGGCGGGGGTGACCGAATATGTCGGAAACAGGATCAATTCGCGGCTTCGTACGCCTCGATGATCGCCGCCGGAACGCGGCCGCGCTCCGAGACGGTGAAGCCGTTCTTCTTCGCCCACTCGCGCACAGGACCGTAATCGGTCTGGCCGGTGCGGCGGCGACCGCGGGCGGAGGCAGAGCCGGAGGAGCCGGACGACATGCGGCGCGCGGCCGAGATGTAATTCGCGAACGTGTCGCGCAGTGCCTGCGCATTGTCCGCGGTGAGGTCGATCTCGTAGCTCTTCCCATCGAGGGAGAACAGGACTGTCTCTCCTTCGCCGGGCTCAAGGACAGTGCCGTCGAGGTCATCGACGAGCTGGTGAACGATCTTTCGGGCCATGGGCCGATGATACCGGTTAGACCCTGGAGATATAGGGGGAGAGAAGTACCCATTTCCACGGTGTGCAATTCGCGGGAAAGGAAACTCGGCTCTGCTAAGGAAGAAAGCCCCATTTACGCGCTCTGGCAACGGCGGCATGCCGCGTGGAGGCATCGAGTTTCGCCATCGCGGCGCTGAGATAAACCTTCACGGTTCCCTCACGAAGGCCCAGCAGCATCCCGATCTGCGCATTCGTCTCGCCGAGCGCGGCGCGTGCGAGCACATCCACCTCGCGCGGGGAAAGGCGCACCGCGGGAATCGGCTCGGTGCGAGGCGCCTCGGAGAATCCGGCCAGCGCGGCGAGTCTGCGCTCCACGTCGGCAAGGCGCGCGCGCACGGCGGCGTCGTCGATCGATGTCGCGATGGCGCGGAGCTCGGCGTAGCTCTCGCGCAGCTCCTCACGGTGACGCGGGGAGAGGTCGACCTCGGTCGGCGCCGCGGACTCCGCGAGCCGGCGTCGCGCCTCGTCGCGCTTGGCGAGCTCCCGCCCGAGATCCTCCGCGACGCGGACGGCGGGCGCGGCGGCGACACCGCCCACGGTGGAGCGGCTCCACGCTCCGCCGTAGAGGACGCCGCGGGCCCGACCCGAGACGATGACCGGCGTTGCCAGCAGGGTGCCGATCCCCTCGCCGAGGATGTAGACGTCGTAGTCGTGCGTGATCTGGCGGGCAGTGCGATAGTCGCCGGTCATCCGCGGACGCAGTTCGACCATCGCGCGCCCGCCGAGGCCCCGCTCGGGCCGCACCGACAGGCCCGCGAGCGCGTCGGTGTGGTTGCCGACGAACGCCGTCATCCGCGCGACGCCGTTCTCGATGAGCCCCCCGAACGCAACGGGGAAGCGGGTGCGCCGCGCCAGTTCGCGCACCGCATCCGCAACCAGCCGACGGTCGTCGGCGAGCTCCTCTTGCAGGGTCAACCGGGTACCAACTTTCGGGGGTGACGGCCCCTTCGCCGCCTTCGTAGCGTCGAACCTATCATCGGCCCTGCCCTGCTCGGGGCCGTATGTACGCGGCGCGATGGAGCGCCGTGGATCTCGACATGTGGCAAGGAGGCCTCGTGACAGACACGCCCCCCGGTGCTCCCACCCAGGGACGCATCGATTACATCGCGGAGGAGAACTCTCCGCGGTTCCGCGAATTGAAGCGCACCCACCGCTCGTTCGTCTTTCCGCTCTCCGTGTTCTTCCTCGTCTGGTACTTCGTCTACGTCCTGCTCGCGGGCTGGGCGAAGGACTTCATGGCGCAGCCCGTCTTCGGCGACATGAATGTCGGTCTGCTGATCGGTCTCGGCCAGTTCGTGACGACGCTGATCATCACGCTCTGGTACGTCCGATTCGCCAATGCGCGCCTCGACCCGAAGGCCGCAGCCATCCGTGAGGATCTCGAGAAGCAGGAGGCCGGCGCATGAACGTCTTCGCCGCGGCCGCAGAGACGGCCGAGAGGAACAACCCGATCCTGAACATCGCGATCTTCGGCGCCTTCGTCGCGGTGACGCTGTTCATCGTGATCCGGGCGTCGCGCAACAACAAGACGGCCGCCGACTTCTACGCCGGCGGACGTTCCTTCTCGGGCACGCAGAATGGCTTCGCCATTGCGGGCGACTACCTGTCCGCCGCCTCGTTCCTCGGAATCTGCGGCGCGATCGCGGTGTACGGCTACGACGGATTCCTCTATTCGATCGGATTCCTCGTCGCGTGGCTCGTCGCACTGCTGCTCGTCGCCGAGCTGATGCGCAACACCGGCAAGTTCACAATGGCCGACGTGCTGTCCTTCCGGCTCAAGCAGCGCCCCGTCCGCATGGCGGCGGCGATCAGCACGCTCGTCGTCTGCTTCTTCTATCTGCTGGCGCAGATGGCGGGCGCGGGCGGCCTCGTTGCCCTGCTGCTCGGCGTGACCGACCAGATCGGCACCGCGGCAGTCGTCACGGTCGTCGGCGTGCTGATGGTCGGCTACGTGCTCATCGGCGGCATGAAGGGCACCACCTGGGTGCAGATCGTGAAGGCCTTCCTGCTCATCGGCGGCGCGGTCATCATGACGATCTGGGTTCTCGCCATCCAGGGCGTCGACCTGTTCAGCGCGGCCGTCGAGGCATCGCAGAACCAGACGTATCCCGAATCGGCGAAAGCCCTCGGCGACGCGATCGCGGGCGGGGCCTCGGTGCTCGACCCGGGCCTGCAGTACAAGAACCCGCTCGACTTCCTATCGCTGGGACTGGCCCTGGTGCTCGGCACCGCCGGCCTGCCCCACGTGCTGATGCGCTTCTACACCGTCCCCACGGCCAAGGAAGCGCGCAAGTCGGTCGTCTGGGCGATCATGCTCATCGGCGGGTTCTACCTGCTGACGCTCGTGCTCGGCTACGGCGCGGCCTCGCTCGTCGGCGCGGGGACGATCCTCACCGCCCCGGGCGGCGTGAACTCGGCGGCTCCGCTGCTGGCTCAGGCGCTCGGCGGTCCGGTGCTCATGGGCATCATCTCCGCGGTCGCCTTCGCGACGATCCTCGCGGTCGTCGCCGGCCTCACGATCACGGCTGCAGCGTCGTTCTCGCACGACATCTACAACGGTGTCGTCAAGCGCGGCACGGCCACCGAGAAGCAGGAGCGCAAGGTCGCCAACATCACGATCCTCGTGATCGGCGCCCTCGCCATCATCGGCGGCATCGCCGTGCTCGGCCAGAACGTCGCCTTCCTGGTGGCGCTCGCCTTCGCCATCGCGGCGTCGGCGAACCTGCCGACCATCCTGTACTCGCTCTTCTGGCGCGGCTTCACCACCCGCGGCGCCGTGTGGAGCATGTACGGCGGTCTGATCGCCGCGATCGTGCTGATCGCGCTGTCGCCGGTGTTCTTCGGCGGCCCGACCAGCGTCCTGAAGACCGGCGAGGGAACGGCGATCTTCCCGCTCAGCAACCCGGGCATCGTGTCGATCCCGATCGGCTTCCTGCTCGGCTGGCTCGGCTCGATCACGTCGAAGGGATCGGAGGACCCGCGGATCGCCGCCGAGATGGAGGTGCGCTCGCTCACCGGCCACGGCGCCGAGAAGGCGGTGCACCACTAGATCGACGAACGGCGCCGAGCGCCGGTCCGGGGCGGCCTACACGCCTCCGGGCCGGCGCTCGGCCGTTGAGGGGCGCGGGATCACGCGGGCCAGACGCCGCTCGTGCCGCGGCGGTGGCTGTCGACCAGGTGGGTGTCGACGATGCCGACGGCCTCCATCAGCGCAAACATCGTGGTCGGGCCGACGAAGCGGAAGCCCCGGCGCTTGAGCTCCTTGGACAGGGCAAGCGACTCGGGCGACGACGAGGGGATGTCGGCGAAGGATCGCGGTGCCGGCGTCTCCAGCGGCCGGAAGCTCCAGACGAGCTCGGCCAGCCCCCCGCTCTGACCTCCGTCCGCATCCGGAACGGTGCCGCGCATGGCGACGGTCGCCCGAGCGTTGCCGATGGTGGCGAGGATCTTCGCCCGGTTGCGGACGATGCCGGCGTCGGCCATCAGCCGCTCGACATCCGACTCGTCGAATGCGGCGACGGCATCCGGCGCGAAGTCGGCGAACGCGGCGCGGAAGGCGGGGCGCTTGCGCAGGATGGTCGCCCACGACAGGCCCGACTGGAACCCCTCGAGGCTGAGTCGCTCGAACAGGCCCTGCTCGTCGCGGATCGGCATTCCCCACTCGGTGTCGTAGTACGACTGCATGAGCGGATCGCGCGCCGCCCAGAGCGGGCGCACGAGGCCATCGGGCCCGGTGACCAGATCGGTGATGGTATCGGTCAAAAGTCGTCTCCGTTCGCAGAGGCCGGCGCGGGCGGGATCGAGAAGGACGCGGGCGCGACCTTCTCGAGGTCGATCAGGAAGCGCTTGTTCTCGGGGCGGCCGCCGTACTCGCCGATCGATCCGTCGGAGCGGATCACCCGGTGCACAGGGACGACGAGCGAGAAAGGCGTGGTGCGGCAGGCGGTGCCGACGGCGCGGTGCGCGCGGGCCCTGCCGGCCATGACGGCCACCTCGCCGTAGCTCGCGGTCTCGCCGTAGGGGATGGTGCACACCGCCTGCAGCGCATCGCGCGCGAAGCCGTGGGTGAGGCTCCAGTCGATCGTCACGTCGAACGACTCGCGCCGCCCCTCGAAGTACTCGTCGAGCTGGGTGAACAGCGCTCCGGCGGAACCCGGCACGTGGTCGGGCACCACGCCGTGCTCCTGCGCGAGCAGCTCGAGCACCCAGCGGTCGGTGTCGTCCGACACATGCAGTGCGAGCACGCCGTGGTCGGAGAGCACGGTGGTCACGACGCCGAGGGGCGTCGCGCCGAGGTCGTAGCGGAGGGTCACGTCCCCCATCCTGACGCGTGCCGCGGACACCGGGTCCGGTTCCAGCCGGCGGGGGATGGATCCGGTCGCCTCCCTGGCCTGTGGACCAACCAGGCGGCTATTACCACGGACTGGGACGACGCGCCCGGACCCAATCCGGCGAAACTCCGCCGCGCCCGCGCGATATGCGCGTACGCCGCGCCTACCCTGGCTCACGTGTGGCGGACAGAAGGCAGCTCCGCGGTGGATCGCATCGTGGCAGACGACACGGGGACCATCGTGACCCCGACCGATCTCGGCGTGGCCGAGCCGGGGATCGTGGTCGCGCACGTCGCCGACCCCGAACGAGAGCGGCTGCGCACCGTCGCGGGCGATCTCGGGGGCCCCTCGCCGCTGCTTCACTTCCCGATCGGCGTCGACGGCACCGAGGTGCCGGAGGCCGGCATCGACATCACCAAAGCGCATCCCGGGAGCCTGCCGCAGTTCATCACGGGCAAGTCGACGCTGCTGTCGAACCTGTTCCGCGACGAGGTTGCCCTGCGCACCGCGCGCATCGCGGCCGAGCGCATCACCACCAAGCACCTCGAGCTGCGCACGGTGCGCGGCATCGACGCCGTGAGACTCGCGGTCGGCATGGCCGTGTGGCGTGTGGCCGACGAGCAGTTCGCCGCGCCCGTCCTGCTGCGCCCGCTGGCCATCCGGCGTCACCACAGCGACTTCGAGCTGAAGCTCCACGGTCACTTCACCGTCAACCCCGAGTTCGTGCGCGCCGCGCGCGACCACTTCGGCGTCGAGCTCGACGGCGACGCGCTCGCCGCGCTCGCCTACGGCGAGGGGGTGTTCAAGCCCCAGCCGGTCATCGACGCTCTCCGTGCCGCTCTCGCGCACGTGGACACGTTCTCGGTGCGTCCCCGCCTGATCGTCTCGACCTTCGCCGAGGTGGGCGGCGCGATGGCGCGCGACCTCACCAGGCTCGACCACCCGCTGCTCAACGCTCTCGCCGGACACCGCGAGGACCTCGCCGCGCTCGCCGCGGAGGTCACGCCCGCGGCGGTGCCGAATCCGGATGAGCGCGCGCCCGCCGCCGACACCCTGCTCCTCGACGCGGATGCCGAGCAGGAGGCGGTGCTCGCGCGCATCGCGGCCGGCGAATCGCTGGTCGTCCATACGCTTCCCGGCACGGGCGGCACCCAGACCGTCATCAACGCAGTCGGCTCGCTCGTGCGCGCCGGCAAGCGGGTGCTCGTCGTCAGCGCCCGCCGCGCGACGCTCGACGGCGTGCGCCACCGGCTGGCCGGCATAGGCCTCGACGGACTCGCCGTCTCGCCGGCCGACCTGCGCCGCGACCTGATCCGCGCGATCGGCCGCAACGAGAAGGCCGAGCAGCCGAAGGTCGCCGAGGTCGACGATGCGCTCGTGCGTCTGCGCACCGTGCTGCGCGACTACCGCCGCGCGCTCACCCGCCGGCACGACAGGCTGAACGTCTCGGTGCTCGACGCGACGCGCGCGCTGACGAAGCTCGCCTCGCTTCCGGAGCCGCCCTCGACGTCGGCGCGCCTCGGCATCCGCGCGCTCGAGGCCCTCGCGGGCGACCGCGTCTCGGCCGGCAAGACCCTCGCGCTCGCGGCGCGCCTCGGCGAGTTCAAGGTCGGCCCCGACGACTCGCCCTGGTACGGCGTCACGTTCGCGACGACCGAGGACGCCCGCCGCGCCCACGAGCAGGCCGGGAAGCTCCACCACAAGAGCGTGCCCGAGCTGCTCGAGCGGGGCTACGAGCTCATCGCGCAGACGCGCATGCGGCCGTTCACGACGATCGACGAGCTGGGCGAGTTCCTGCGCCTGCTCCACGGCATCCGCGACTCGCTCGACCGCTTCAGCCCGACCGTGTTCGAGCGTCCGCTTGCCGACATGATCCGCGCATACGGTCCGCGCCGCGAGTCGCAGATGACGGGGGCCGCGCGCCGCCGCCTGAAGCGCCTCGCCAAGGAGTACCTGCGCCCCGGCGTCCACCTCGCCGACATGCACGAGGCGCTCGTGCGCATCCAGCACCAGCGCGCGCAGTGGCAGAAGCTCGTCGACGTCGGCACCATCCCCGACATCCCGCTGGGTCTTGCCGACGTCCAGGTCGAGTGGCAGCGCGTCGAGGCCGAGCTCTCGGATTTGGATCGCGCGCTCGGCCGCGGCACGCGCCTCGCGGCGATGCCCGTGCAGCGTCTTGTCCGCACCCTCGCCGGCCTCGCCGCCGAGTCGGAGGTCTTCGACAACATCGTGGAGCGCGCCGAGCTGCGCTCCGAGCTCGCGCGCCTGGGCCTCGAGCCGCTGCTGACGGAGCTGTCGGTGCGGCACGTCGACGAGGAGCGCGTGGGCGAGGAGCTCGAGTTCGCCTGGTGGCAGTCGGTGCTGGAGCACCTGCTGCAGCACGACCGCGCCCTCCTCGGCGCGAACACCTCGGTCGTCGATCGGCTCGAGCGCGACTTCCGCCTCGTCGACGAGGCGCACGCCGCCGCATCCGGCCCGCTTCTCGCCTGGCAGCTCGCCGCGCAGTGGCGCATCGGCATCGTCGACGAGCCCGAGGAGTCGGCGGCGCTCCGCCGCGCCCTCACCCAGGGTCGGGTCACGCCGCAGGATCTCCTCGCGCAGGCCCCGACGCTGGGGCGCATCCTCGCCCCGGTCTGGATCGCGTCGCCGTACGAGGTCCCCTCGATTCCGGATGACCCCGCGTTCGACGTGGTGCTCATCGCCGACGCGGGCGCGATCGGCGTCGCCGAGGCGGTGCCGGCCATCCGCCGCGCGCGCCAGGTCGTCGCCTTCGGCGACCCCGTGACGCAGCGGCCGACGCAGTTCGCCGTGGCCGCGGCGGGGGAGCCCGCCGCCGACGCCGCGTTCGATTCCGAGAGCCTGTTCGAGAACCTCGCCGAGGTGCTGCCCCTCGCCACCCTGACGCGCAGCTACCGGGCCGGGGGAGAGGACCTCGCCGAGCTCGTCAACGACGCGTTCTACGGCGGCGAGATCGTGTCGCTACCGTGGGCGGGCTCGTACCTCGGGCGCGGCAGCCTCTCGGTCGACTACGTCGAGGGCGGATCGGGCACGCCCGACCCGATCACCGGATCCGTCGAGAGCCCGGACGCCGAGGTGGCGCGCGTGGTGACGCTCGTGGTCGAGCACGCGGTGAACCGCCCCGCGGAGTCGCTCATGGTCGTCACTGCCAGCCGCCGCCACGCCGAGCGCGTGCGCACCGCGATCATGGAGGCGTTCGCCGGACGGTCGGATGTCGCCGACTTCGTCGCCCGCGAGACGGCGGAGCCGCTGGCGGTGCTGACGCTCGAGGAGGCCACGGCCGAGAGTCGCGACCGCGTCATCTTCTCGCTCGGCTACGGCCTCACCAAGCACGGCCGCGTGCTCAGCGAATTCGGCGACCTGTCGACTCCCGACGGCGAGCGGCTGCTCACGGTCGGCATGACGCGCGCGCGGCGCTCGATGGTGATCGTGTCGTCGATCCGCCCGTCCGCCTTCGACGAGGGGCGGCTCGAGCACGGCGCCGCGACCCTGATGGGCATCCTCGGCAGCATCGCCGCTCGCGGTCGCGAGGCGCGGCTGGAAGACCTTGCCGATCCGCTCACGCTCGCCCTCGCGCGCGAACTGCGTCGTCTGGGCGTGGCGGTCGACGTCGACTACCGCGGACTGCTGCCGCTCGTCGCACAGCACGGCGGCAAGGCGGTCGTGGTCGAGCCCGACCCCGAGTCGCGGGGCGAGTCGCTGCGCGAGTCGCTGCGGCTGCGGCCCCACGTGCTGCGCCGGCTGGGCTGGCACTACGTGCGCGTGCACGCGTTCGACCTGTACAGCGACCCGGCGGCCGTGGCCGAGCGGATCGCCGCGGTGCTGGGCGTCTCTCCCGAGGCGCAGCGCGCCGACGGCGACACCCAGCCGCTCAGCCTCTGAGGCCGTGGACGAGAAGCAGCCGCCGCGTCAGCGGGTGGTGCGCGTGCGCGGTTCGCGCCGCGCCAAGCTGACGCCGGTCGAGGGCACGCTCACCGACTCCGAGGCGGAGGCGACGCTGCGCGGCGAGAAGGCGCCGGTCGATCCATCCGCCGACCGCGGACCGAATGACGAGCGCCTGCGCCGCGACGTGCCGCCTCACTACTGACGCGGATCCGACGGATCCGGGCATCCGGTCGATCCCGGACCCGGTCGGATCCGACTCGCGTACGAAGAAGGCCTCCCCGGATGATCCGGGGAGGCCTTCGCGATGCGTGCGGGTCAGGCCCGGCGCTGCGCCGCGAGCAGGTCGCGGATCTCGGCGAGGAGCTCCTCCTGCGTGGGTGCGGCCGGCTCGTCCTCGACGACGCCCAGCTTCGCTGCGCGGCGCTCGGCCATCTTGTTCATCGGCAGCACGAGCGCGAAGTACACGACGGCGGCGACCGCGAGGAAGTTGATGATCGCGGAGATCACCGCACCGATGCCGAAGTTCGCGGTGGCGAAGATTCCCTGGATCGGGATCACCCAGCCCGCGAGGTCGCCCGACGGCACGAGAGCGCCGATGAGCGGGTTCACGATGTGCTCGACCACGGCGGTCACGATCGCGCTGAACGCGGCGCCGATGATCACGGCGACCGCGAGGTCGATCACGTTGCCGCGCGAGATGAATTCCTTGAAGCCCTGAATCATGGGTCCTCCCCCTTTGCCGGCACGATCGCCGGCGTCATTCCCTTCACGCGCCCGAACTGGGCGACGCCTCCGGCTTCGATGATGCCGGAGGGGTGGACGCTGCGCCGGCAGCGGCACGCCCGTCGGACGAACCGCGCGAGTCGGTCCGGTAGAACCCGGACCCGTTGAACGTCACGCCGACGGACCCGTACTGCTTGCGCAACACGCCGCCGCACGCGGGGCACTCGGTGAGGGTGGCGTCGCTGAACGACTGGACGGCGTCGAACGCGTGCCCGCAGGTCTTGCAGGCATAGGCATAGGTGGGCATGCGACCTCGAAGGTGTCGGAGGAGTCAGGTGTCGGCCGGCAGCCGCACGGTGCGCGTCGGGGTCACGACCCCGGTCACCGGCTGGTCGTGCACGTCCTGCGGCACGCTGTCGACCAGTTCCGAATCATAGATGACGGCATAGGCGGGGGGACGCCGCGCCATGGAACCCAGGGTCTTGTCGAAGAAGCCGCGCCCCCAGCCCATCCTCATCCCGCCCCTGTCGACGGCGGCGGCCGGCACGATCATCAGGTCGACGTCGTTGACCGCGATCGGCCCGAGCAGCTCGCCGACAGCCTCGGGCACGCCGAGGGCGCTCTGCACCTCCTGGCCGCCGGGCGACGCGACGGTCCAGTCGAGCAGGCCGTCCTCGCGCATCACGGGGAGCAGCACGCGCAGGCCCTGCTCGATCGCGGCGTTGATGAATGAGCGGGTGCCCGGCTCCGTCGGCGAGGAGAGGAAGCAGGAGACGCTGCGTGCGCCGAGCGAGTCGACGAGTGCCTCGAGCTGCTCCCGGATGCCCTCCGCGGCGCTCTCGCGCTGCGCGTCGGACAGCTGCTGCCGTCGCTCGCGGAGTTCGGCGCGTAGCGCCCGCTTGGCCTGATCGAGCGAGTCCGTCACGTCGTCTCCCTCCGGCCGCTCCGTGCGGCGCATTGCGAAGAGTCTAGGCGCGGGCTCGCCGGGGGTCGGATCAGGACGACGCGGAGCCGGTGACAGCAGACCATCACAGACGCGTAACGCCCTTCGCCTACGATAAGGGCATGCATCCCCCGAAGATCAAGGCAGTCATCCCCGCGGCCGGCCTGGGCACGCGCTTCCTCCCCGCCACGAAGGCAACTCCGAAGGAGATGCTGCCGGTGGTCGACAAGCCGGCCATCCAGTACGTGGTCGAAGAGGCGGTCGCCGCGGGCATCCGCGACGTCCTCATGATCATCGGGCGCAACAAGAACGCGCTCGCGAACCACTTCGACGCGGTTCCCGAACTGGAGACGAAGCTGCTCGACAAGGGCGACAAGGCGCGTCTCGAGCGCGTGCAGGCCTCGAGCGACCTCGCCGACATCCACTTCGTGCGTCAGGGCGAGCCGAAGGGCCTCGGCCACGCCGTGCTGCGCGCCGAGGCGCACGTCGGCAGCTCTCCGTTCGCGGTCATGCTGGGTGACGACCTCATCGACGAGCGCGACGAGCTGCTCACGACGATGATCGCCGAGCAGGCGAAGCGCGGCGCGATGATCATCGCCCTCATGGAGGTCGACCCCGACAGCATCCACATGTACGGCTGCGCCGACGTGGAGGAGACCGACACCGAAGGTGTCGTCAAGGTGAAGGGCCTCGTCGAGAAGCCGGCCAAGGAGGACGCGCCGTCCAACCTGGCGATCATCGGCCGCTACGTGCTCTCGCCCGAGATCTTCCCGATCCTCGCCCGCACCGCTCCGGGCAAGGGCGGCGAGATCCAGCTGACCGACGCCCTGCAGGAGGTCGCGACCGACGCCGAGGGCCCCGGCGTGTTCGGCGTCGTGTTCCGCGGCCGTCGCTACGACACCGGCGATAGGGTCGACTACATCAAGGCGATCATGCGCCTCGCGGCCGATCGCGAGGACCTCGGACCCGAGCTGCGCCCGTGGTTCAAGGAGTTCGCGAAGACGCTGTAGCCACACATTTCCCGAAGGAGCCGGATGGACGGTCTCGCCCCGCGACAGCATGGGCCGATCTCCATCCGGCTCGTTCGTCATCGGGACGCGCGGATCCTGCAGAACGAGCTGCTCATGAACCGCTCCTGGCTGCGGCCGTGGGAGGCGACGAGCCCCGGCGGCCCCGCTCCGCTCGACATGCGCGGCAGCATCCGCCGCCTGCTGCAGCAGTACCGCGACGGGCAGGGGGTTCCGTTCGTCTTGGAGTATGACGGCGAGATCGCCGGCCAGCTGAACGTGTGGGGGATCGCGCGGGGATCGCTGTCCTCGGCGACCATCGGCTACTGGGTGAGCGAGCGTTTCGCGGGCAAGGGGATCACGCCGACGGGCGTCGCCCTCGCCACCGACGTGTGCTTCACCGAACTGCAGCTTCACCGGATGGAGATCTGCATCCGGCCCGAGAACGCGGCGAGCCTGCGCGTGGTGCAGAAGCTCGGCTTCCGGTACGAGGGCCTGCGGCGGCGGTACATCCACATCGACGGCGCCTGGCGCGACCACTACGCCTTCGCGCTGACGACCGAGGACGTGCCCGACGGCGTGCTGCAGCGCTGGGCGTCCGGACGCGCCCCGCAGCACGCCGCCGACATCCCCTAGCGCACGCGTCCGGGATCGGCACGGGCAGCGCAGGCGATGCGGCAGGACACGCCCGCCGCCTGCCGGGTGGGCGGGGCGGCGTCGCCTACCGTGGGGGGCATGGATGGGCAGCTGCTGGGCGGAGGCGTGGTCGTCGCGGTCGCGACGCTGCTGTGGCTCGTCTATCTGCTGCCGACCTGGCAGAGCCGCGCGCAGTACAACGCGGCCGAGCGCAACGCCGTGCGCCTGAACCAGGCCCTGCGCGTGCTCGCCGAGACCAGCGAGACGCCGGAGGAGGTCCGCGTCGAGCTCACCGCTCGCGAGGCCTCGGCCAAGCAGAAGCTGGCGAAGCAGGTGCAGGCCGAGCAGAGCCGGCTCAAGATCGAGCAGAGCCGCCTGCAGGTCGAGAAGGACCTCGTCGCCCTCGAGCAGAAGCGCCGCGAGATCGCCGCTCTGCGATCCGCCCCCGAGGTGCGTCAGGCGAAGGCCCGCCGTCGGGTGAGGCTCGTCGCCACCGTGGCCGCGCTCGCCGGGATCGCGCTGAGCGGCCTCGGCACGTGGGCGCTGATCGCCGGCGCCGGCGCCGTGTGGCTGAGCGCCGGAATCGCGATCACGCTCCTCGCGCTCGCGATGCTGCAGCGGATGGCCGCCGTGCAGGCGCGTGCGGCGCGCCGCGCCGCGGCCCCCGCGGTGGGTGCCGCTCCGGTGCGCCGCGCCGCGCCGGCTCCGCTGCTCGACGAGGCAGATCGCGGCTGGGTGCCGCGCTCGCTGCCGGCCCCGCTCACCGCGACCGCCGGGTCGCGCGCGCAGACCGCGAGGGCCGAGGCCGAGGCGCGCGAGGCGCTGCGACGGGCCGCCGAGCAGGAGGCCCTGCGCCAGCGTGCCGCGCAGCTGCGTCCCGCTCCCGTGCCGATCGAGACCGTCCGGACCGAGCAGGCGGCGGCGTCCTCGCCGTACTCGCGCATGGGCTACGTCGACGACGCCGAGATCGAGGCGCACGTCCGCGACCTGCTCACGCGGCGCGCGTCCGCCTGATCCTGATCCGGCACGCCCGGGCTCCCGCCCGCGTGCGGGAGCCCGCCGCGGGTCTGGTAATGTTGACGAGGTTCACGGGCCCATGGCGCAGTTGGTAGCGCGTCTCGTTCGCAATGAGAAGGTCGGGGGTTCGAATCCCCCTGGGTCCACGTAAGTTGAGAAATTCGAAATCTGCCCCGCCTGATGGCGGGGCAGTTTCGCGTCCGGAGCCGGTTGGGGCGTCTCGCCCCCATGCTCCTGCGCGAGGACAGCGGCCGCCGGTTCGGCTGGCACGAACGTGACGTGTTCGTCCTCGTCGATGACTATTCGCTTGAACAGCGCGCGGTTGAGCATGCGGCGTTCAGCAGGTTCGCACTTGCTGTAGAGGTCACCGAGGTCGGTGAGGACTCCGACGATCTGATCGAGGCCCTCGTGAGCGCTGTGGTAGGTGTTCGCGAGGCTGTCGAGCCGGCTGAATCGGCCTGACTTTCGTTCCTATCGGGAGGCTTGTCCAGCAGGTGCCGGCTGGCCTGATTCTTGGTCAGCGTAGT
>NZ_BAAANG010000023.1:0-672 GCF_039529675.1 Microbacterium paludicola | reverse complement strand
CTGAAACCGCGTCACGACCTCAGACTCTCAGCGCGCCGCCGAACTATTTGTCAGACACGCCCTAGGCGCTGCTGTGCGCGGATGGCGCGGGCCTGGACCTTCTGGAACTCCTCCGCAACCTCGGTTGGAGACGCGCCCCGGGCCAGCCGCTCGGCCAGGCCGTTCAGCGCCTCGGTGATCTCGCCCGCCTCGCGCACCCGTTCATCGTGGCGCGGGATCGTGCGACGCGCGTTCTCGATCAGGCCCTGCTCCACGAATCGCACTCGATCGAACGCTGCTCGGTCGACGGCGTCGATCATCCGCCGCTCGGTCTCCGCGTTGGGGTAGGTCGCCTCGCGCACGCGGATTCGCACCGCGTCCAGCGAGTCGGGGCCAATGGTGACGACGGGGCCACCGGTCTGCATCTCGAACTCAGGCATGTTGTCCTCCTTGTCTCAGAAGTTGCGACGCTTGTTGCTGTCGACGGTGGCGCGGATACGGCTGCGGGTCGCGGCGTGGCGATCCTCAGCGGCGAAGGCGCGCCCGAACTGCTCCACGGTCTGGTCGAGCGCGGCGTCGAGCTGCTGGGCGGTCGCGGTGATGCGTCGGGCGGCGTTGTCGAGCTGCCCGCTCACGCCGAACCCCACGGCGGGGTACTTCGGCAGGTCGGCCGGGGTGATCTTCATCGGTGTT